>JALENJ010000064.1 GCA_022767445.1 Erysipelotrichaceae bacterium
GTAGACCCTTTTAAAGGGTAAGCCATAGTGTGCAAACACGGTTGTCAGTCTTTTACACAAGACCCTTAAGGGTCGAAGTGTGGTAAAGGCCCTTATAGGGTAGCCTAAAAACCGCACGTTATACGTGCGGATTGTTATTTGCATAGAAAGTGACTAAAACTGTGATATATGCGGCTGAAATTGTAGATAGTAATTGACGAAAAGGGACTTTACATGTAGTATATTTATGTTATCAGCCCTCTTGATGAGGTCTGTAACCGCTCAGGAAAGGGTTAAGTACGAAAGTCCCCTTGATGGCGCGTCTTATGATAAATGTCAGGAGGTGTTCAAATGTACGCAATTATCGAAACAGGCGGAAAGCAACTAAAGGTTGAAGTTGGTCAATCTATCTTCGTTGAAAAGTTAGATGTTGAACCAGAAAGCACAGTTGTAATTGACAAGGTTGTTCTTGTTAGTGATGCAACTACAAAGATTGGTACTCCATATGTAGAGGGTGCTAAGGTTACTTGCAAGGTTGAAAAACAAGGCAAAGAAAAGAAAGTGCTAATCTTCAAGTATAAGGCTAAGAAGGGCTCTACACGTCGTAAGCAGGGGCATCGTCAACCATATACAAAGTTGACTGTAGAAGCAATTGAGGCTTAGTTATGATTCATATCCGTTATTCGTTGCATGAAAATCATATGACGCATTTAGAAGTCACTGGTCATTCCGGTTCAGCAGAAAAAGGGAAAGACCTTATATGTGCAGCTGTTAGCGGAATCATGTTTGGATTGTTAAACGCTTTGGATGAATTGACAGATGTCAAGAAGCTTTCTGTCAAAGACAATCTGATACAGATTGATGTCGATAAGCCAAGTGATAAGAGTGATTTACTGTTATCTGCTGGTTTGATTCAGTTAAAGACAGTTTGGCAATCAAATAAAGATTTTATTGAAATTAAAAAATTGGAGGTGTAAATACTATGAAGTTCACACTAGATATTCAGTTCTTTGCTAGTAAGAAGGGTGTATCATCCACAAAGAATGGTCGTGATTCTGCTGGTAGAAGATTGGGTGCTAAGAAGGCTGATGGTCAGTTCACAAATGCTGGTTCTATCATCTATCGTCAAAGAGGCACAAAGATCTATCCAGGCAAAAATGTAATGCGTGGTGGTGATGATACATTGTTCGCAACAGCAGCAGGTATCGTTAAGTATGAGCGTCTTGGTAGAGATAAGAAACAGGTTTCTGTTTATCCACAAGAAGCTTAATCAACAGTAATGTAATGCTCCTGATGTTTCAGGAGCTTTTTTAAGGAAAGGAGGCTACTTCATGATTGACTTGGTAAAACTACATGTAAAAGCTGGTGATGGTGGCCGTGGTTGTGTCGCATGGCGGCATGAGAAATTCTATGCAAATGGTGGCCCTTTTGGCGGTGATGGTGGCAAAGGTGGAGACATTTGGTTTGCAGTAGATACAAATGAAACAACCTTGATGAAACTAAAATTTACTAGAACTGTCAAAGCTGGTAATGGTATGCCTGGACTCATCAAGAAGATGCATGGTAAATCTGGGGATGATATCATCGTACCAGTTCCTTTAGGTACTATGATACGTAATGCCGCTAATGGTGACCTATTAGCGGATTTGACAAAGCCTGGACAGAAAGTATTGATTGCTCATGGTGGTAAGGGTGGTTTAGGTAATATGCATTTCGCTACAGCGAGAAACGATGCTCCTGAATATGCTCAACCTGGTGAGATTGGTGAAAGCTTAGATGTACAGGTGGAATTAAGACTGTTGGCGGATGCTGGTTTAATTGGTTTTCCATCCGTAGGAAAATCTACATTCTTATCCGTTGTGACAAGAGCGAATCCAGAGATTGCTGCGTATCCTTTTACAACAATTGAACCTAATATTGGTGTTGTACAACTAGGAGATGATCGTAGTTTTGTACTTGCGGATATGCCGGGACTGATTGAAGGTGCTGGTAATGGTAAGGGATTAGGTCATGAGTTCTTACGTCATATCAAGCGTTGTCGTGTATTGATTCATGTCATTGATATGTCAGGTGAAGAGCGTAATCCAATTGAAGATTACCAAATCATCAATAAAGAACTTGCGACTTATGATCTATCATTGGAGAGTCGTCCACAGATTGTAGTCGCAAATAAGATGGATGATGAATATGCACATATGTATCTTGAAGAATTTAAGAAAGCATATCCTGATTTAAAGGTATTTGAGACAAGTACTTTAGAACATAAGGGACTCAAGGAAGTGTTATATGCGGCTCTTGAAGAAATTGACAAGGCACGTGAAAATAATGCTGAGGATATGGAGAGCAAGGAAGAAACTGTTGTATATCGCTATGAACCTAAACGTCCTGACTTTAAGATTCTTAAACTTGGTCCGGGTAGATTTAAGGTTGACTCTGAGAAGATTGATCGATTGTTTGATACAGTTGACTTTGACAAGGAAGAGGAGACTTATCAGTTTGCCTTAACACTGCAGAAGATGGGTGTTGATAAAGCACTCTATGAAGCAGGTGCTCGTGATGGTGATCAGGTTATCGTCAATACATTTATCATGGATTATAAAGAGTGAGTACTATGATAGCGTTTATTAAAGGAACAGTAGCATCGTATGGTGCAGACTGGGTAGTTGTTGAAAGTCAGGGTGTGGGATATCAGATTGCATATCCACATCCTGAGAATCTACATTTAAATCAAGAAGTATTGGTACATACTTACATGCATATTACAGAGAATGATGTCAGTTTATTTGGCTTTGAAAGCTTAGATGAAAAAGCACTATTCTTAAAATTGATATCAGTAAAGGGACTAGGTCCAAAGACTGCAATGGGTATGCTTGCGAAAACTGGTTATACATCCGTGGTTTCCGCAATTGAATCAGGTGATGTCAATCTTCTTAAGAAGATGCCAGGTATCGGTGCTAAATCAGCAAGTCAGATTGTCTTAGATTTGAAGGGTAAACTGGTTGCGGTAGCAAGTGCAAATCCAAAACAGGTAACGCAAGATTATCCGCCTGAGATTAGAGATGCAATCGAAGGATTAAAGAATTTAGGATATAAACAGGGAGAACTCAATTCAGCCGCAAATATGATGAGTGAGAAACCTGGTTTAACAACTGAACAATATCTAAAACTTGGTTTACAATATCTTGTAAAACAAAAGTAGGAGGGCAATGATGGAAGAAAATGATCGTTTATTATCTGCGAATGCAGAAACAGGTGATGACGAAGAGAGTCTTCGCCCTCAAAGTTTAGATGAATATGTTGGCCAAGATACACTCAAAGAGAATCTGCGTATCTATATCCAAGCAGCACTGCAGAGAAATGAATCTTTGGATCATGTGTTGTTGTATGGTCCTCCAGGCCTTGGTAAGACGACGCTTTCGTTTATTCTTGCCAATGAGATGCACTCTAAGGTCAGAGTCGCTTCTGGACCATCTATCAGTAAAGCGGGTGATTTAGCAGCGATTTTATCAGTGTTGGATCCTGGTGATGTATTGTTTATCGATGAGATTCATCGCTTGCCTAAGCAAGTCGAAGAAGTGCTCTATCCTGCAATGGAGGACTTTGAGTTGGATATTATGGTAGGTGGTGAAAATGGTTCTGGAGGTAGAAGTGTACGTTTGGATTTACCTCCATTTACACTTGTTGGAGCTACGACACGTGCTGGTGATTTATCCGCACCATTACGTGATCGCTTTGGTATCGTTGCCAAACTAGAGTACTACAATCAAGAACAACTGTGTTCTATCGTATCTAGAACAGCACGTGTACTAAATGCACCAATTGATGAGGCTGCCGTTGATGAAATTGCCAGACGTTCAAGAGGAACTCCACGTATTGCTAATCGCTTACTAAGACGTATACGTGACTTTGCGCAGGTGTTAAACGATGGCAAGATTTCACAAGAAATCTCGAAGACAGCACTAGATCGTCTTAAAGTAGATTCACTTGGACTCGATGAGGTGGATATTCGTTATTTGATGGGAATCATCGAACGCTTCCATGGAGGTCCTGTAGGACTAGAATCATTAGCCAATGCGATCAGTGAAGAGGCAACAACGCTGGAAGATGTTTACGAGCCATATTTGATTCAAATTGGCTTTGTAAATCGTACTAGTCGAGGTCGTGTCGTCACTGAAAAAGCTTATGAGCATTTATCGATACCACATAACGATTCATTATTTTGACATATGAAACACCTGAAACAGGGTGTTTTTTTGTCTGAAATAAGTGAATATTATGTGAAAAGACGGCATTTACTTGCAAATGATGTTAATAATTCGTTAAAATATTAGTATGTTGATTCATAAAAGGCTAAGTAAAAAAATATTTGTGACAGGAATTCTAGCTTTCACATTATTTGGAACATATGCTTCTGCACAAAATGTATATGCGGATAACTCGACAGGAACAATCGATTCAGAAGTATTATCAGTCATCGAAGTTAGTTCAAGCGACTTAAATCCTCAAGAAACGATTAAGCATTTTATCATACAGGAAAGAAGCCGAGTGTATGATGATGCAGATTATAAGAATATCGATATGGATCGTACAAAGCTTACACTTGAAGGCTTTGATCGTACCGCTGTAGGTATTCAACAAGCAACAGCTCGTGTAACACTTGTTGAAAAGGACGCAGATAGTAAATCCTTAGGATATTCATTTATCCAAAAAGTATTGATTAAAGTAGTAACAAGTTCTGCTCCAGTTATTAAGCTAAAGGCAGAGGCAGTCACTGTTAACAATGGTGATACTTGGAATGCTTCTAACTATATTTCTTATATCAATGACGATTCAGGTGTATTACCTGCATTAACAGTCAGTGGAACAGTTGATATGAGTACAGATGGTACTTATCCTGTTACATATTCTGTCATTGATATTACAGGTAATAAGACAACAGCTTCCTTGCTTGTTACGGTACAGACTCCACAAGAGGTAATTGAGGAGAATGAACGTAAAGTCAATGAGAATGCCAATGTTATGGCAGCCAAAGAAATACTTGATCGCTCTTCTAGTACAAGTGCTCATATTAGTAGTGTGCAGTTGCTTGCGGATGGCGATGAAGCATTAAAGGCTTATACAAAAGCTGGACTTGTAAGTGATCATGATACTGGGGATACCGGTAATAACTATGCATTTAGTCAATGTACATGGTGGGTTTATATCCGACGTCATCAATTAGGACTTACAGCTGGTAGCTTGATGGGTAATGGTAACCAATGGGCTAATACCGCAAGAAGACTTGGATATACAGTATCTAATACACCAATGGTTGGTGATGTCATGGTATTCCAAGCAGGTCAAGAGGGTTCTGATGGCTACTATGGACATGTAGCTGTGGTAGAAGGCATTACAACAGATGGTTCTGTTATTACTTCTGAGTGTGGTGCAAGCCGTAATGGACAACCATATTCACGCGTTATTTCTGATCCTTCAAGATTTGAATACATTCATTATTAAGACTTAGGAGATCTTAGATCTCCTTTTTGTTGTAAACGAGTAACAATTTCATTAAAATACTAGTATGAGTAGAAAAGAAGAACAGAGAAATCTAAGATTTAATCAGATTGCATATTTCTTGATGACATTTGCTGTATATATTGCGATATACATGGCTTTGGTCTTTGCATTTGGTATCATTCATAGTATTTTTGATTTTCATCCATATGTTAAATTGGTTGTATATATCATCTTGTTTGAAGTAGACCGTCGTTTAACTGCGTATGTGATGAGATTGCCATTTGTAAAATCAATTATTCGTTTATAATCTGGTTAAACGGATTTTTTTGATAATTGAAAGAAGGATTATTATGGAAAAGTGGGATTTATATACAATTGATCGCAAAAAGACAAATCATGTAATAACACGTGGAGATGATGTTCCTAAAGATCTCTATCATTTAGTTGTACATGTATGTATCTTTAATGCAAAAAACCAAATGTTGATTCAACAAAGACAATCCTTTAAAGAGGGATGGCCCAATATGTGGGATGTAACAGTTGGTGGTTCTGCTATTATTGGTGAAGATAGTCGAGAAGCAGCAATGCGAGAAGTTGCTGAGGAACTTGGATTAAAGATTGATTTAGAAAATACATCACCTGTTATTACAAAGTATTTTAGTGAAGGTTTTGATGATATTTATATTCTAGAAAAAGAGATCGATATTTCAAAATTAATACTTCAGTATGAAGAAGTACAGGCAGTAAAATGGGCGGGTATTGAAGAAATCTTAGATATGATTGGTTTAAAGAAGTTTATACCGTATGACGAAAGCTTTATTCAGTTTTTATTTCATCTACATCAAGTGAACAGTTTATATCAAAAGTAAGTATGCTGTTTTTCTAGGAATATCAATTAATATCTTTTAGTGATTGGATACGTGAACATATTGAATAACATATATTCATTATCCAATATAATTCATCGTGCTATTTCTTATTGAAAATGATGGATACAATGGTATAATCTAACCAAAGCAAAGAAGAGAAGTAGTAGTATTATGCAGTTTCTAAAGAGAGCCTGTGGTTGGTGTAAACGGGTGAAACAGTAATATGAAGTAGTCTTGGAGCTGTATCTTTGAACTAGAGTAGAAGATAACGTATCTGCACGTTACGCAATTGAGAAGTAAGCAAAGGTGGTACCACGTTTATATACGTCCTATGTATAGGGCGTTTTTATTTTGTTTAGGAGAAGATGATATGGAAAAGAATTTAGCACAGAAGTATGATCACAAAGCAGTAGAGGAAGGAAAGTACAATCGTTGGTTGGAAAAGGGATATTTTACAGCTGGGGATAAGTCCAAGGATCCATTTTCAATTGTGATTCCTCCTCCAAATGTTACTGGTATTTTACATATAGGACATGCTTGGGATAACACATTACAGGATATTATTATTCGCTATAAGCGACTAAGAGGCTATGATGCATTGTTTTTACCTGGTATGGACCATGCTGGTATCGCTACACAGGCAAGGGTTGATGCTCGTCTAAAGTCAGAGGGTATCTCTCGATACGATATTGGTCGTGAGAAATTCTTAGAGCGCGCATGGCAATGGAAAGAAGAATATGCGGCTACGATTCGTAAACAATGGGCAAAACTAGGTAATTCATTGGATTACAGCCGTGAAAGATTTACCATGGATGAGGGCTTTAATGAAGCTGTTCGTCATGTCTTTGTTCAGTTATACAATGAAGGCCTTATCTATCGTGGATGGCGTATTATCAACTGGGATCCAGAGGCTCGTACTGCATTAAGTAATATTGAAGTTTACTATCAAGATGATCCAGGTAAGATGTATCACTTCAAGTATGTTGTTAAGGAGACTGGCGAAGAGTATGTAGTCGCAACAACAAGACCAGAGACGATGTTTGGTGATGTATGCGTTGTTGTAAATCCTAACGATGATAACTTGAAACACTTAATTGGTAAACATACAACTAACCCAGCAAATGGAGATGAGTTACCAATCATCGGCGATGATTATGTTGAGATTGGTTTTGGTACAGGTGCAATGAAGTGTACACCTGCACATGATCCTAACGACTTTGCGATTGCGGAAAGACATAACCTAGAAAAGCCAATCTGTATGAATCCAGATGGCACAATGAATGAGCTTTGTGGTAAGTATGAAGGAATGGATCGCTATGAAGCTCGTGATGCTTTAGTGAAGCAGATTGAACAAGAGGGTAATCTTGTAAAGATTGAAGAGATTACGCATAATGTAGCCCATTCTGAGCGTACACATTGTGTTGTAGAACAATACCTATCACAACAGTGGTTTGTTAAGATGAAACCACTCGCAAACGACGTATTAAAAAATCAAGAAATTCCTGATGAGAAAATCAATTTCTATCCTGAACGTTTTGAGAAGACCTTCAATGGTTGGTTAGAGAATATTGAGGATTGGTGTATCTCACGTCAGTTGTGGTGGGGACATCGCATTCCTGCATGGTACAACAAACAGACAGGTGAAACATATGTTGGAGAAAATGATCCTGTAGATATTGAAAATTGGGTTCAAGATGAAGATGTACTAGATACTTGGTTCTCTAGTGCGCTATGGCCATTTGCGACATTAGGTTGGCCAGAAAACACAGATGATTTAAAGCGTTACTATCCAACAAGTACACTGGTTACGGGTTACGATATTATCTTCTTCTGGGTTGCACGTATGGCATTCCAAGCAAGACACTTTACAAACCACAGACCATTCAAGGATGTATTGATTCACGGTCTAATTCGTGATGCACAAGGACGCAAGATGTCTAAGTCACTAGGTAATGGTATTGATCCAATGACAGTGATTGATGAATATGGTATTGATGCATTACGTTTCTTCTTAACAACAAACTCAACACCAGGACAGGATATGCGTTACATTCCTGAAAAGGTAGAAGCAGCTGGTAACTTTATCAACAAGATTTGGAATGCGTCCAGATTTGTATTTATGAATTTACCAGAAGGCATGAAGAGTGAAGATGTTGATTTAACACATCTATCTCTTGCGGATTCATGGATCTTAAGTCGTTTGAATCAAACGATTCAACATGTCAGTGAAAATATGGAGAAGTATGAATTTGCCTTAGTCGGTAATGAACTATATTCATTCGTATGGGATGATTTCTGCAGCTGGTATGTAGAGATGAGCAAGACAGCATTAAATGGGGATGATGAGATCGCTAAGAAAGCAGCACAATCCACATTGTATGTATGCTTGCAAGCAATTGTTCGCTTACTATATCCATTTATGCCATATGTAACAGAAGAGATTTATGACTTATTGCCAGGTGCTAAGGAGAGTATCTGCTTAGAGGAATGGCCAAGTACTGTTGAAAATATCATCGATTGTGATCTATCCGCAATGGCAAGATCAATCTCCGCAATTCAAAAGATTCGTGAAGTTAAGACACTCAATGATTTAAAACCATCTACATTGATTCATATTTCTATGAAAGACTTAGATGGAAATACAATTGTTGCGGATGAGGCAATGTCCGCAATCATCTTGAAACTTGCGAAGGCAGAGTGGAAAGATGAACTCGAAGGTGATTTAAGCGTAGAGGCAATTGAAGGTGGTAGCTTATATATTCCATCCAATGAATTAAGCAATCCTGAAGAGGAAATTAAGAAGCTTGAAGCAGAGATTGAAAGATTGAATGGTGAGATTGCTCGCTCAACAGGTATCCTATCGAATCAAGGATTCTTAGCCAAAGCACCAGCTGCGAAAGTTGAAAGTGAAAAGCAGAAGCTAGAGGCTTATCAAAAACAGCATGCGGTAATTGCACAACGTCTTGAGGTATTGAAAAAGTAGTAAGCGTGCTATAATCAAAGAAAGATAAATGGAGGTACATGATGTCAAATAAAGAGAAAAAACATTCGTTATTAAAAGTGCTAGGTATTACTGCAGCTGCAGGAGCTAGTGCATATGCAGGAGTTGGCTATTATGTATTCCGCAACGCGTTTGATTTACAAAATAGTAGATTTTTACAAAAATATGGAAATCAGATGCAACTACCAATGCTAAACTTAGAACGTAATGAGTGGTTTGCCCACAGCAATCGCTCTGATGATTTCATTGATTCCTATGATGGATTAAAGCTACATGCATTACGTATCGTCAATAATGAAGGCAGTCATAAATGGATTGTGATCCAACATGGTATCTCTTCTTATAGTGGTACACTTTTAGAACACATGTATGAAGCAGATCATCGTGGATTTAATATCTTAGCTCCAGATGCTAGAGGCTATGGTATGTCCGAAGGAAAATACACTGGTCTTGGTTGGTGTGAACATTATGATTTAATCAGTTGGATCAACTACTTAATTAATCTTGATCCACTTGCTGAGATTGTATTGTATGGTATGAATGTTGGTGCTGCTGCAGTGATGAATGCAATTGGTGATTATCTACCTAGCAATGTGAAGTGTGCAATTAGTGAAGGTGGATATAAGGAAATCAAAGATATCATTCGCATGCAGATACAGGAAACAACAAAAGTGGAAGGTAAGTTTTTCATGCCTGCTGTTGATTTCTATGTTCGTCAAATCTTGCACTTTAGCATGAATGATATCAGTACAAAACGTCAACTATCCCAAGCAACAACACCTGTATTATTCATTCATGGCTCACAAGACGAACTAGTTCCTGTTAGTCATTCGTATGATAACTACTATGCTTGCGCAAGTCAGAAAGAACTCTATTTAGTTGAGAATGGTGGTCTTGGTAATCTTACAAATGATGAAGAGTACTTTCCTCATTTCTTTGATTTCATTAAGAAGTTTGTTAAGTAATGTTTATAAGCACAGCAAATATCTGCTGTGCTTTTTCAATATGCATGCATGTAGTTTATCAAATTTATCATTACGATAAATTTGTAAAAATAATGTATAGATATTGTGAAATGTAAACGGTTGCTTTATAATCAAACAGTAGAATAAAGGGAGGCTATAATGGCTACTAAAAAGTATGTTTACAAGTTTTCTGAAGGAAACGGGACAATGCGAGAATTACTTGGTGGTAAGGGTGCAAACCTTGCTGAAATGAGTAATTTAGGTATGCCTGTACCGGATGGATTCACCATTACAACAGAAGCGTGCAACGCTTACTATGATGATGGTCAAAGAATTAATCAAAATATTATGGGTCAAGTTCACAAGCATGTGGAATGGCTCCAAAAGACAACAGGAAAACAATTAGGTGGTTTAAAGAATCCACTATTAGTTTCTGTTCGTTCCGGTGCTCGTGCATCTATGCCTGGTATGATGGATACAATCCTAAACTTAGGTATTAACGATGAGGTTGTAAAGGTTGTTGAAGAAAAGTCTGGCAACCGTAGATTTGCATACGACTCATATCGTCGTTTTATTCAGATGTTCTCTGATGTCGTTATGGGATTATCAAAATCTCGTTTCGAAGAAATCATTGATGAAATCAAGGAAAAGAAGGGCGTTAGCTTAGATATTGAACTTGATGCAGAAGACATGGTTGAACTAACAAAACGATTCAAGCAATTCTATAAGAAGGAACTAAAGGAAGATTTCCCACAAGATCCTACAGTTCAATTAGAGCGTGCAATCGAAGCTGTATTCCGTTCATGGAATAATGAACGTGCGATTTACTATCGTAAGA
>JALENJ010000025.1 GCA_022767445.1 Erysipelotrichaceae bacterium
GATCTTTGTTTATGTTATTTGGCTTCTTGTACGTATTTAGCCATTTCTTTTCCTGCAAGTGAGCCTGAGGATAGGGATGTACCAAATGCGGCTCCTTCGTTATCGTAGTATGGTGTTGTGAAGGCACTACCTGCATCGACACCTGCTGCGTATAGACCTGGGATAGCTTTGAAGTCGTTTGTGATAACACGTAATTGGTCATCTACTTTGACACCACCTAATGTTCCCCATGCGCTTGATTGATATTGGAATGCATAGAATGGACCAGTTGAGATTGGTGTTAGGAAGTATGGGCTCTTGTAGAAGAGTGTATCTTGTTTGTTAGCTGCCATTGTGTTGTATGTGTTAACTGTATCAACTAAGTCTGGCATGTTTACTTTCTCTGCAAGTTCTTCGATTGTATCTGCCTTGAATGCCCATCCTTGTTCGATTGCTGTATCGAGTTGTTCGCCTGTGGCGTTGAGGATCTTGCCTTCTTGTGTCATCTTACCGACATACCAGTCTGCTGGCTGTCCTAGGTAATCGTAGATACCAACTGTGCTCATACCTTCTAGGTAGGATTGGTCAATGATGGAGTAGAAGTAGCCTTGACGTAGTGTTTCTTCACCACCAGCTAATGGTTTTGTGGCCATAATTTCTTCATTCATGAAGCGATCGCCATTACCGTTTACAAGTAATCCACCATAGATTGCGTATTTGAGGTTGTCGTTCTTTTGCCAACCGTCGCTCTTTTCGTTTTCGCCAGCAAATTCATTGAAGATTAAGGAGAATGAGTTCTTTTCTTCTACGCCTCCTGCTTCTTTTGCCATAGCGATACCATCACCTGTAGATAGTGTGCTTCCAAGCGGAACAATACCTAGGTCACCAAATTTTTCAGCTAGGAGTGCTTTATTACCAAGGTATCCACCTGTGGATAGTAATACTGCTTTCGCATTGACTTCAATTGGTGTGCCATCGGATGTTGTACCTGTTACACCTGTTACGATACCATCATCATTCAGAACAACGTGCTCGCCTGTTGTATTAAATAGGAATTCGCCACCTTGTTGTTCTACATAGTCTTGGATGAACTTGAAGCGTTCTTCACCTTTGACTGTAAGTCTTAGACGTGCGCGGAAACCTGCACCGTAGTTATCTGGACGTAGTGTTGCTTGAAGTCCCATATTTACCATATCATCGATGAGCGGTCCGCCTTCTTCAACGATCTTCTTAAGAAGTAATGCGTTAACTGTACCACGTGACCATGCATATTGTTTCTTGAAGAGTGTCTCTACGGATACTTCTTGTCCTTCTGCTGCTTGTACTTGGTTTGCAGCTGTTGCTGGGCCACCTGCTACAGCACCGTTACTGAATCCGATTGAAGCTGCTTTTTCTAGCACGATAACATGCATACCTGCTTCTGTTGCACGTAGTGCTGCAGATAGTCCTGCTGCACCTGCACCAACGATCGCGATATCTGCTTCGTATGTTTGTTTTTCTTTCTTAGTAGCTTCTTGTTTAGCGGTGAATGTATCATCATTACCACCTGCTTGTTTAATTGTGTCTTTTACTGCGTTGATAATCGCAGTACTAGTTAGTGTTGCGCCTGATACAGTATCAACAGCGACGGATTGTTGTTTTACAATCTCTTCTGGAATCTGTTGTAATGCGCCACCTGCGATATCTGGTGTCTCGTTTTGTTCAGTTACTGTTACGGACTTGATAGATGAAGTATCAAATTCTACCTGAACTGTTACATCTCCGTTTTTTCCTTCGGCAGATGCTGTGTAAGTACCTGCTTTTAGGTTTGCGGATGATTTTGACCCTGTGCATCCTGCTAATAATGTCGCAGTAAGAAGGGTAGTTACTACACGCTTGAAACTGTTCGTCATTTTCTTTCCTCCCTGAAATAACGATATATTAACAAACTATATAGTTTCATGTAAGCGTAATCATTGAAGTTGGTACTAAGTTACAGGAAATTAGAACATATTTGTGCTAAACTTACCGCAATGAGGTGATCAACATGAAAACAGGACTTGTTCTAGAAGGTGGTGCCATGCGTGGTTTATTCACAGCTGGTGTAATAGATGTACTAATGGAAAATGGAATTACATTTGATGGAGCGATTGGTGTCTCAGCAGGAGCTTGTTTTGGAGTCAATGTAAAGAGTCATCAGATTGGTAGAGCTTTACGATATAACTTGAAGTACGCAAAGGATCCTCGTTATGCAAGTATTCATTCTTGGCTAACAACAGGTGATTTCTTTAATGCGGAGTTTTGTTATCACACGCTACCAGAGAAGTTAGACTTGATGGATATGGATACCTTCCACAAGAATCCGATGAAGTTCTATCTTGTGGCGACGGATATCGAAAGTGGTAAACCATTTTATTATGAAGTCGAGGATATCAACTATGAATCCTTGGAGATGGTACGTGCTTCTGCCTCAATGCCAATGTTTGCCCGTGAGGTGAGTCTTAATGGACATCTATTTATGGATGGTGGTATTTCAGATTCCATCCCACTTAGGAAATTTAATGAGATGGGATATACAAAGAATATCGTTGTATTAACACAGCCTGAAAGCTATCAGAAGAAACCACAGAGTATGATGAAGTTGATACGTACACGATATCGTAAATATCCAAATATGATTGCAGATTTAGAAAATCGTCATACTAGTTATAATGAAGCGGTTGCCTATGTACACGAGCAAGTTTTGCAAAATCAGGCGATCGTCATCCAGCCGGATGATAAATTGGATATTGGTAGAATCGAACATGATCGCACAAAGATCCGTGGAGTCTATCAAGAAGGTCGCAAATCAGCGATGAGAAAACTTGCGGAAATCAAGAAGTTTTTATCGCAAGATAGCGATAAATAAAGGAAACTCGTTGTATCTTTATAAAATCTTAAGATGTAAAAGTCTACATTTGTTTGATATCACAACAGTCAACTTGTGTTAAAATGTAGGCGATATCGGGGATATGATGAAAGTTACAACGGGGATGGTGCATCCTGATTTACGTAAATATATGAAATCTGTATCACTTGGCAAACCAGAGATGAATTCTGTTATGTCGATGAAGGAAAAAGATAAACAGCTTCATCGAAAATACTTTGGTAAATGGTTTGGCAAGAATTCATCGATGGCAGAAAAATACATATACCGTAAAGATGGAACATCCTTAAGACTTTGTATTATACGTCCCAACACCTGTAAAAATGATCATTGTACAGGATTACTTTGGCTACATGGCGGTGGATTTGGCACAGGACTGCCAGAACAGTGCTATGTGTACGCTGATCGCTTCTTAGAAAACAATGATACGATCATGATCATACCGGATTACCGCAAGAGCTATGAAGCACCATATCCAGCTGCTTTGGAGGATGCTTACTTAACTTTAAAGTGGATGAAGGAACATGCATGCAAGTTAAAGATAAACGCTAGTCAATTGTTTATCGGTGGTGAAAGTGCTGGTGGTGGTTTAGCTGCAGCCCTGAGTGCATATGCACGTGACCTCAATGAAATCAAGATTGCATTCCAGATGCCACTATATCCGATGATTGATGATAGACCTGCATCTAGTATCAATGATGATAGTATGCTTGCATTTTCAACAAGACAAAACCAATTTAGTTGGCAATTGTATAAAGGTAGTTTACAGGATGTACCTGTCTATTGTGCACCTGCACGACTAAAGGATTTTCGAAATCTACCTCCAACATTTTCTATCGTCGGTACAATTGAACCCTTTTATGATGAGACCGTCACATATATGAAACATCTATATAAAGCTGGTGTTACAATTATGTTAAAGGAATATACTGGTTGTTTTCATATGTTTGATACGATGTATCCAAATGAGAAGATATCCAAGGAAGCTATCGCATTGGAGAAGAAAGTGTTCCACTATGCACAAGAACACTTCTTTGCAAAACAAGAGATTACAACCCAAGAAACACGTTCCTTCCAAGAGGATGTCTTTCAAGAATTCAATCAGCTATTGGATGAAAAGAGGTACTAATGAAAGAGTTAAAAGAGATACTGTTACACAGAAGAAGTGTACGTCAATTTACAGATGAAGTTATTACGAAAGAAGAAATGGATCAAGTAATACTTGCAGGTCTTACATCCGCAAGTGGAAGAAACGCAAAACCTTGGCGTTTTATCGTCGTGCAAAATCCAGAGACGATAGCTAAGATGACAAAGTTCCGTGTAGGCGTAGAAGCTGTTGTAAAAAACGCAAAAGCTTTGGTAATCGTCATCGGAGATACAAGCTCTAGAACTTGGATTGAGGATTGTTCCATTGCGATGACGAATATGCAGTTGATGGCAGATGATATTGGTTTAGGTAGTTGTTGGGTATTTGGCCGTGATTGTCCTACAGAAACAGGGGAGTCTAGTGATACCTACATAAGAAATCTTCTACATTATCCAGAGAATTACGCATTAGAGGCAGTTCTTGTCTTAGGCCATACGAGCAAACATCCACAACCTTATACAGAGGATCAATTAGCATACGATCATGTATTCTATGAGGAGTATAAAGCACAATAATGATTATCAAAAGGGGTAATTTAAAATAACTTGGGGTTTTAGAAAAAACCGCAATAAAATTACTTAGGGTAGAAAAGGTAGGAATTATAGATGAAGTTATAGCGTTTCAAGTCTATGATCCCTACCTTTTGTTTTCTAAGAAAGTTATTGATATAGTTTGTTATTATTTGTTATATAAGCTGCAGTTTACTCATTAGGTTGAAATTACCATAGGCTGCATTCTATTGATCGCAAACTCAAATAATTTGCTTATTTACCAGCATAAATAGATGTTAG
>JALENJ010000031.1 GCA_022767445.1 Erysipelotrichaceae bacterium
AAATAATCTTCACAAGCCTGTACCTTTTGTTCTTTTGTATATTTAGCTTTTCTTCCCATATAAAAATCCCACCTTTGTAGTTTCACATCGATGGGATAATTTTAATTATTTCGTGTGTCTACCTCGGTGGGATTATATCAATTAGTTCTTCTTTTATTTTATCAATTTCATCTTCACAATTCCAAATATCTGGATATATATTTGCTTTCTGACACTCTTTCATGCTGAATTTTTCCATAGCTTTTTTGATATCGAAATTATCAAGAGCAAAGACTATATCTTTAATCCTTGATTTTTCTGTATAGGACATAAACTCTTCCGTGCCTTCAATAGAAGAAACACCTAAAACTGCTTCACTAAAAGGGTTATTTTTTAAAGACTAACTACTGCCGACTCCTGTAAGAAAAAAATGAAGTGCATCCCACATCTTATCTAAATCAAGCAATATTTCTACATCCTCATTTTGGTCATCCGTCTCTCCAGAAGTTTTATCCTCTTCTGAATAGAAAGCTTTAAGCTCTTTTAAGTTTTTATCACTTAGATATTTATAATTGGCTATTATTCCCATTTTTACCTCCTTGACAAGGCCGACTCTATAGTTCTTCCCATCCACCTGCCTGCGGATCATATTTTGCAAACTCACCTGTATCCGTAAATTCAGATGCCGTCATGCCGACTTCAAAAATACATTCAAAGTCATTTGAAGTCGAGAAATATAACCCTCTATCTGTCAGAAATGCTTCTCCAAAATCAGCATGTTCAAATTTTTTCCCGTCTTGACTACCTCCTACCAACTTATACTGATATTTCAACAAGCGATTTTCTAGTTCTAATTGTTGCTCTGGTGTAAATCTCTCAAGATTCTCATCCTTTTCAAAGAAATCAGGTTGTGCTAATTGCTGTTCTTTCTCCTTTGTATGAACAGTGTACAATGAAATTGTATAACTCACTTATGTTCTTTCCTCCATATTCATTCTACCTTTATCAATACCATAATTTAAGTTTTATAACTAAACTCTCCTCGTGTCCAGTTTACTTTTACGTATCCTTCTATGTACTATATTATCTAAATAATAGCTTAGTTATGCAGTAATATCAGTATATTTTGAAATTCTTAGTATTCACTATAGCTGCATTCCAATTTGATAACTCATAATACTTTGAGTATTAGATTTACTACTTCCCTTCACATGCGATTTCTAATAATTCACTAGCAAGTTCTACATCTACTATTCGCATTAAATTGTCTTCAACATCTTCTCTACCAAGAAAATTTATACTACCATACCATACTATAGATTTGTCGATAACCGCAAAATGCTCACTAACCGTTTCAAAACACAGCACATCAAAACCGTGATTTATAAGTTTCTCAGACAACGCCGCATGGATACTACCATCGTTGTATTTATCATAGTCCATATGCAGCGTAATAATTGTGATTCTTACACCTCTTTCCTGTACCGATTTCATAATAGAAAAAAGATAGCAGAATTTACACTCTGTTGGCTTAATTATTTTCTCTTAAAGTGGCTTGCCACTTTTTTTCTTATCAAAAAGTACTTCAAAAATACTTCAGCTAACCACTTGAAACCTTAGAATACTCAGTAATATCAATGGTTTTAGTTAGTGCTTAGGTTACTCCCACTCTTCTTTTTCTACCGTTCAAAATAAAGGCTTTTCGTTTGTTGCATACTGGGGAATTTGTTTAATTCAAGCTCGTTTTTAGATTTTTTACCCGTCCCAGCCCCAGTTCCAATTAAATTTATAAATTATCATTGTTTGTCAAATCATCTTTTAAGCAAAATTCTTCATTAATTTTGATAATTATTAAAGCAAAAATCTTTAACAATTGATAATAATCACTTTCATGTTCTTCTATGCGTTGAGTGTTATTACCATGTAAATACTTATTTCTAATAGCAGGTCCATTATCAAATTGCCTGTCATTAAGAATATAGTTTAAATAATCTTGCTCTGGTTTGGAAAAAAGTGTAGATTCAAATATAATTTTTTTATTAGTGATTAACTCGTCTAATAAATCACAATTTTTGTAATAGGATATGCATATCACATCATTATTATAAAAATCCTCTAAAATTCTTACTGTTTCCATTCTAAGATGTATATATCCATGGTTATCTTCATAAATAATATTTTTATCTTTTAGCCAGTTTAGGCTTAAAACCTGATACTCAAAGAAATCTGAAAATAACATATTCTCATTCTTTATTAAATCTGCAAAATTATTATATTCTTTCTTGCTTTCAACATAAGCTAGTTCGGATTGATCCGAAAACAATAAGTACGAAATATTTAATAATTCTGTATCGACTATGTATCCATATTTTTTTACAAAAAAACTTGGAATATCTTCTATTAATGGTGAGTTTCTTGATATTTCTATCAATTCCATATCCAACTCCCCATTATTAACAAAAATCATAAATTGTCTTAAAATTGAATCTAACTCGGAACACATTGTTCTCATTTTTTCCAAAAAAGATGATTCCGAACTTGGTATTAATAGAGAAAAACCTTCTGCTTTGAACTCTTTATTAAGGTATTCTTCAAAAAACCACTTGAAAATATTTTCCAATTTTTTGCCTAGTTTATGCAGTTCATAATAATATGATCTAATTTGCATATTAGAAATCATCTCTTTAAAGCTAAAGGACGCTCCAATCTCATACTCTCTGTTCCCTTTTACACCAGCTAGCCTTTCAAAAGTTCCAAGATGATTTTTATTTGATGGAAAAGTTGATCTGAAAAAATGATCCACATATCCGAAAAGATATATGAAATTATTTAGTAGCGTTGGATTATCTAAATTTTCTTCTAGCCATAAACGACTATATATGATTTTAGGATGCAATTCATCTTCATGAGAAAAATCAATCACTTCATTGTTATTAGAAAAGCCCACAATAGCTCCAAATGAAAATCCTGTACCAGATTCAAAGAATTTTTCAACAATTCTTTCGTGTCGTCTTTTTGACTTTAATCGAATTTTATCACTAATAGGAAACTCTTTTGTCCCTCGAGATTTAGAAAGTAGGAATAGATAATTCGGGTTAGCATCTTCTCTATCAATATACTTTTCTATTATCTCGATTCTCTGGTTTGTTTGTAATACACTCGGAATATAACATGTCTTATGGTTTCTTTCTTTACTTGCTAAATGATACGAAATCAAAATCTCAGCACTAGACTTAGATTGCTTCATATAATCACTAATTTCATTATTATAATATTGAACTATGTCCTTATGCTCTAAGATTATATAAAGTGGAACATTAAATATTTCTAACAAACTTTTAAATTCTTTAGAAGATATATTTTTATAAATCTTATAAGCCTCAAACACATCCCAAAAAGAATCCTTATAGTGAATGCTAATTTCAGGATAAAAGTTTTTAATACATGAGTAATCGATGTCAGAAAAAAATCTTCCTATTATGGGTCTGAAACTATCTGCCACTAAAGTTAATTTTCTATAATACTCTTTGCTCCATGACTTCAACCTAACTTCAGAATCAAATAGCAAACAAACATTATACATTTCCAAAATATTATTTATTTTATATTCCATATTAGTTTCATCAAAAGCATTAATTATTTTTTCAGCTTTTTCTAAATTCCATCCAATACTCAAATCCGATTTGCTATAAAACTTCGCTCCAATATACTCTAAATCCATTGGTTCAACCTCTTTCCTAGCATTGTTTAACCTTAACTACGCTCACCTTTGACCTTCATTTTCTCTTACAATATCTTATTGCTTCGCTTATATCACAACTAGTTGTATCGTTTTATTAAAAATACCGGAACACTTATGCTTCTTTTTGAAAAAAATTTTATTAGATAAATTTACCATCTCTCTATCTCACCTTATTTACAAGACGCATAATCAAGTCCTTATCTTCTATTTTAGTGATTCCAAAACTCTTTTTCCCTAAATCCTTAATTAATGCTCCATTTAGTTTTGTCTATGATTGAAAATCTATCAAGAAAATCTGTATGAACTTTTACTGAGAATTTGAGATTTTGAGCATTAAACTTATTAATGTATTGGATAAATAAATTCCCTTTGCCGGAAGTAGCAGTAACGATGTCCATACCCTTCTTTTCATTTCATAAAAGATTAAGTGTATTTATGTTAACATAGTTATCAATTAAAACATCTCTTTTTAGCCTCGCCAATAAGCCTTATAATAAAGCTAAAGACATCTTAAATTTGACCGTAAAAAAGTATTATACCTATGTGTTTTTTGGACTATGCAAAAAGACCAAAGCACTCACGCTACGGTCAATTTTTTTGTAAAGCCATTGAGAACTATTATTGGATTGACTCTTTTTGAAATCCTTACCCCATTTTGTCCCCGGTTGCTCATTCTAATAGGCTATAAGCCTTGAAAATAAGCCATTTTAAGTATACTCTCTGCTATTCCCACTCGATTGTTCCCGGTGGCTTGGATGTGATATCCATGGCTACACGGTTAACATGTTTTACTTCGTTTACAATACGTGTGGAGATCTTATCGAGTACGTCGTATGGGATTCTTGCCCAGTCTGCTGTCATACCGTCAATAGATGTTACTGCACGAATAACGACTGTGTAGTCGTATGTACGTTGGTCTCCCATAACACCTACAGAGCGGATATTTGGTAAGCATGTAAAGTACTGCCAGATATCTCTTTCTAGTCCTGCATTGCGGATTTCTTCACGTAGGATTAAGTCTGAATCACGAACGATTTCTAACTTCTCTTCTGTGATTTCTCCAAGTACACGGATACCAAGTCCTGGTCCTGGGAATGGCTGACGCCATACCATTTCTTCTGGTAATCCTAACTCTGTGCCTAACGCACGTACTTCATCTTTAAACAACTTGTTTAATGGTTCAATGAGCTTGAAGTTCATATCTTCAGGTAAACCGCCTACGTTATGATGTGACTTGATTGTCTGTGCTGTCTTTGTGCCTGATTCAATAATGTCTGTATAAAGTGTTCCTTGTGCTAACCACTTAATATCTGTTCCTTGTAGAAGTTTCGCTACTTCATCACGGAATGTGTAGATAAATTCACTACCAATAATCTTACGCTTTTGCTCAGGGTCTGATACACCAGCAAGCTTGTTTAAGAAACGTTCTCTTGCGTCAATTTTGATGAGGTTGAGAGACATGTTACGTGTGAATGTTTCCATCACACCTTCTGCTTCACCCTTACGTAATAGACCGTGGTCGATAAACATGCAGTATAGGTTCTTACCGATTGCCTTGTCTAATAAAGCAGCTACTACAGATGAGTCTACACCACCAGATAGTGCGAGTAATACCTTATCATCACCAACTTGTGCTCGGATTTCTTCAATCTGTTGGTTAACGAAATCCTTCATTGTCCAGTTGTTTTCAGCCTTTGCAATGTTGAATACGAAGTTTCTTAACATATCAAGTCCATACTCGGAGTTACGTACTTCTGGGTGGAACTGTAATGTGTAGATCTTCTTTTCATCGTTTGCGCTTGCGGCAAATGGGCATGTATCACTACTTGCAATAGAATGAAATCCTTCTGCTAGTGTAGATACTTGGTCACCATGACTCATCCATACAATTTGCTTTTCAGGTAAACCAGCAAATAATGGAGATGTTGTATCCACTGTAATCTCTGTACGACCATATTCCTTCTTATCGGATGGTGTAACGTTACCACCATTCATGAAGTGTGTCATCTGCATACCATAACAGATGCCTAAAATAGGTAAGCCTGATGTAAAGATAGCTGGATCACACTTTGGTGCATCCTTTTCATATACACTGTTTGGGCCACCAGAGAAAATAATTCCCTTTACATCTTGCATTGCAACAATTTCTGCAAGTGTCATATCTCCTGGATGAAGTTCACTATAAACCCCAAATTCACGAATACGTCGTGCGATTAATTGGTTGTACTGACTCCCAAAATCTAAGACGATAATTTTATCTGCCATTCTAATCTCCTACTCTCTTATTACATTACAAATATCATACATGATAATTGTACTATTGTGCTGTGTTTTTGTAATTATTTGAAGATTACAAACAAAAACCATGCGACTTTTCGCATGGCAATTCGTTGTTCTTATTCAGCTGGGATAACGGAACCATCAGACCAGTTCTTCTTGATGAATTCACGGATTTCTTCAGACTGTAATACCTTAACTAAAGCTTGAATCTTCTCATCCTTTTCATGTCCTGTTTGGCAAGCGATGATGTTTACATATGGGTTAGATTTGTCAGCCTTCTCAAGAATCAATGCATCAGAACCTGGCTTTAGACCAGCGTTGATTGCAAAGTTTCCGTTGATAGCTACCAAATCACCTTCACCATTTTCATAAGCTGTTGCGAGTAATTCCGGTTTTACTTCCTGGAACTTTAAGTGCTTTGGATTGTTTGTGTCATTGTCGATATCTGTGATTGTTAAGTTTAATACATCTGCGTTTTCTGGTAACTTCACAAGGTTTTCCTGTGCAAGAATTGCTAGGATACGACCGTTATCTGCTACAGAGTTAGAAATAACAACTGTTGAACCATCCTTTACTTCAGAAGCCTTCTTGATTGTCTTCGAGTAGATTCCAAACGGCTCAATATGAATACCACCTACATTAGAAATCTTATAGTTTTTTTCATTCTTTTCCTTATCAAAGAATGGTACGTGCTGGAAGAA
Organism: Erysipelotrichaceae bacterium; assembly: GCA_022767445.1. GTDB lineage: Bacteria > Bacillota_I > Bacilli_A > Erysipelotrichales > Erysipelotrichaceae > Bulleidia. The sequence goes on from JALENJ010000031.1 coordinate 6,703, forward strand.
GTTTGCGTCTGCTTCTCCGTTCGATACTGCTTCATTTGGAATGAAGTAATCATCTGTAACTGTTACTTCTAGGTCGATATTGTACTTTTCCTTTAAGATGGACTTAGCTTCTTCTAGAATCACTGCGTGTGGGTTAGCAGTTGCGATCACTGTTAACTTTGAGTTATCTGTTGTAGATGCACTTTCCTTCTTTGATGTTCCGCAAGCTGTTAAGCCTAATGCGAATGTTGCTACTGCAATAATCTTTGTAATCTTGTTCATAAGTTTTCTCCCTTTTTATATATTTATCGTTTGTCGATTCGTTTTACGATTGCATCACCAATCCACTGTATAACAAATACAATGATGATAATGATGACAGTTGAAGTATAAAGTATTAAATCATTTCTTCTTGCAAAACCATACAAGTATGCGAGGTTTCCAAGCCCTCCAGCACCGATGGCACCTGCCATGGCTGTATAAGAAATTAAGGAAATTCCCGTTACCGTGATACCTGAAAGCAAGGATGGAAGTGCTTCAGGAAGTAATACTTTTAGAATAATTTGCCAATTGCTAGCGCCCATTGCTTTACTTGCTTCAATAGTACCTTTATTTACGTCTTGGAATGCGATGATGCACATTCGTGCATAGAACGGTGCTGCCGCAAATACCAGTGAAGGTAAGGCTGCTGTAGCTCCTAACATGGAACCTACAATTAGCTTTGTAAATGGAATTAAGATAATCAATAAGATGATAAATGGAATTGCACGTAATACGTTGATAATTACATCAATCACACGGTTGATCAGCTTATTTTGGAATAGTCCACCCGTTTGTGTACAGTACAGTAGAATACCAATCAGCAATCCTAAGATTGTCGCTAATGTGAGTGATATGACTGTCATGTAGATTGTTTCGTTGATTGCTTTAAATAGCTGATCCAAATTTAGTACACCACCTATCATCAGAGCACCTCCACAATGACATTGTTGTCAGTTAAGTATGTCACAAACTTGTTGTAGTCACTATCTACGCCACCGCTGATATGAATATAGGTTACACCCATAGGCCCAACAGAGGATTGTGAGATATTTGATTCTACAATTGATATCTCAAATGGTACTTGTCTTGCCGCGTTGATAATCGTTGGCTGCTCCGCATTATTTCCTGTAAAGGATAAGCGAAGTAACTTACCACTTGGATACTTCTTTTTCAAGCTTTCAGCCAGTTCTTCAATTGTTTGATTCGCTTCCACATTCTGTACAAATCTTCTTGTAACTGTGTGTTTAGGATGTTCGAATAACTGCTTAACCGTTCCTTCTTCTACAATCTTTCCATCGCTCATCACTGCCATTCGCGTACAGATTTTTTGTACAACTTCCATTTGGTGTGTAATTATCACAATGGTGATGCCTAAACGTCGATTGATTTCTCTTAATAGTTCAAGAATCTGTTCCGTTGTATCAGGGTCTAGTGCAGAGGTTGCTTCATCGCATAATAGAATTCTTGGGGAATTTGCTAATGCTCTTGCAATACCAACTCTTTGCTTCTGACCGCCAGATAGCTCACTAGGATAAGCATCCTCTCTACCAGTCAAGCCTACCATTTCAATGAGCTCAGCTGCTCTTTGTTTTCTTTCCTTTTTTGGGACATGTGCAAACTCTAGAGGAAGTTCAATATTCTCAGAAACCGTTCTACTCCATAGGAGATTAAAATGCTGGAAAATCATGCCAATTTGTTGGCGCTGCAAACGTAGTTCTCTATGACTAAGCTCCTTGATGTTAATACCATCAATCACTACATCACCAGCTGTCTGTACTTCTAGCTGATTGATTAAACGAATGAGCGTACTCTTACCAGCACCAGAGTATCCGATGATACCGTAGATTTCACCATCGTTGATGGTTAGAGAAACGTCGTTTACCGCATGGATGTTTTCCTTGTTCGCTTTGAATGTTTTAATAATATTGCTTAGTTCAATCATCGCTACCTCCTATCTATAAACAAAAATCCCGCACTTACACTTACATGTAAGGACGGGATATATAATCTCGTGTTACCACCTTAGTTTATATGTACTTCACAATACATACCTCATCAAGTACCAACATACTCTATGTCTATAACGGGACATCCCGGCACCCCCTACATTTCGGAAGTGCAACTCCAAGACCATCTTCACTAAACCTTCGTATATCCTCTTCTCAGCGCCCGAGGACTCTCTGTGATACTATTTCTCAGCTACTCTTCTTATCATCGCCTATGGTTATAGTTTATTTTTAATTTTTGAAATGTCAATCATTTTTATTCAATTCTTTAAAATTCTTTGAAATAACACCCTTTTTTAATCAACTACAAGATTTCTACCCTTAACAACTGACTTAAGTTTGGGATGGGTTGTTAAATATTCTTCAAGTATTGTAAAGCAAGAAGTCGCAATCACTCTCGGCTTCATATTTTTCTTTACTTCTGCAAACGACATGTTAAATGTATCTTCAAAGTTATTAAAGTGGAATTCCTGCAAGCAAATAGAATACAGTCTTGAATCATCATCTTTTACAACTTGTCTATCAAGTTCGAACTTTTCAAGCTTATGCTTTGACTTTGAATAGATCATTCTGATACCCTTCGAAAATTGGTAGTATTCGGTATGCCCTGCAAATGCTTCATCTCTTTGCATATAATGAATCATATGTTTGAGTTGTTTTCCTGTCACTTTAACCATATATACAGAATCATCATATGGGAAACACTCTACTAAATCTCCATATGTTACAATTGGACCTAACACTTCCGAGCGAATCGATCCTGATCCAATCATTGCGATATCAACTCCTAACGTCTCTTTAAAGATATCTGCAAATAGGTTTCCAAGTTCCGTTTCTTCATTACGATTTGGATGTGTTAATTCACGAGAAAAACGAGTAAGTACTCTTTCATACTTTTGATCTGTAATACTCTTATACTTTTGAATAATATGCTCAATTTGATAATCTGGCACACATGTTTCATTGTTGATTGGAATTAACTTCCACGTATAAGAATCTAGGCAATTTTGATCCGTATCAATATTCAAATCAAAACGGCCAACATAATCTGTACCCATATATGCTTGTACAATTGGAATATGATTTACGACAATTGGTTTTTTCATGAGCGTGTGGGAGTGTCCGCCAATAATCAGATCAATACCCCATTCTGGCCTGATGAGCTCTGCGAGGGCCTTATCATCTTCGATACCAATATGTGTAAGTAATACAGTTAAATCGATATCGATGACATTATAGGCATCACAGATTTTACCAATTTCTTTGGCAGCATCTGCCGTATCAATAAAGGATCCTACTTCATCTGATTTAGCAGCTTGCATCACCGTTTCAGTAATAATGCCAATGAACAATATCTTCATACCATCAATCTCAAATACTTGATGCGGGTGGAATAAACGCACACCATTTGATTTGATGTATAGATTTGCATTAATAATTGGGAAAAGTGCGCATTTTTCAATAAAAAGCAGATGGGCAATTCCATAGTCTATTTCATGGTTTCCAATTGTAGCGATATCAGGTGCTAGAGCGTTCATAATGTTAATTGTAGAGATTCCCTTATATTCCGTATCAATTACAGACCCTCTAAACATATCTCCCGCAACAGCATATAGAACACTCTGTTCCTCTTGCCGCACTTTACTGACATAGCCAGATAAAAGGCTGACTCCACCGACAAGTTTCTCGTCTATCTTCTCAACCATGAAGTCTCCATGCATATCATTTGAATGTAATAATGTCAGTTTCTTTATGTTTTTCATTATGATTCACCACCTTACCTATTCTGTATGAAGAACTGAGAAACATTTCCTAAAATATATTAATTCTATCTATTGATGTATATGGTAGTACTTTTCAAATGAATTGTATGTTGTTGATATTGTGTTTTACTATAATCAATTATTTTAAATTTTTAACATTTATATTTTAACATGCTTTTACTTTTTGATATATCATCTAAAAATCCCTCATTCATTTTTGAATAAGGGACAAATATTAACTACTTTATTTGAAATACTGCAAATGCACTTGAACCAATTGTAAGATTTGTATCTTCAAGAGATACTTTTCCAATCGTGTAAATTGGCTGATAACCCTGGAACTCATCTAAAGAGATGGTCTCTTCTAAACCACTAGGGTTGATTGCTAGTATCAACTTTCCACGTTTGTATACAAACGGCATCTTCTCCTGCTCCGCATAAATCACATTGAAGTCTGCATCAGCCTGTAAGTCTGCATGCATGTGACGTAATGCCACAAGTGACTTTGTTGTAGAGTAGAGTGAATTTTCATCATTCATTTGATCTGCTACGTTTGGTGCATCTTCAGATGGATCCACTGCTAGATAGAGTTTTTGTGCTTCTGCAGTTGAAAAACCCTTATTTGCACTATTATCCCACTGCATCGGTGTGCGTGAGCCTGTACGATGGAATCCACCCTCTTTAGAGCGGATATCCTTCATGTAACGCATACCGATTTCATCGCCATAGTAGATAAATGGTACACCTGGCATTGTTAAGATAAATGCATACGCAATCTTTAACTCTTCTGGAGTTAATGTATTTGCCGGTCGTGGTGTGTCATGGTTGCATGTAAACATAGAGATGTAACCATTCTTTTTTGTTGCTTTGTATTTAGGCATATAGTCATTTAAGAAACGACAGATATCGCCTTTTCCACTCTTTAGGAAGAAACTATTATCTTCTCCATCTGTTTCATAATCACGTAATAAGGTGTTATAACCATTGTGCCAATGATCTAAGTAGAAATCCATGTGGAAACCACCACCATTGATTGCCTGTTCTGGATTGGACCATTCACTGACAAGTGCTGCCTCTGGATACTCTTGGTCTAGCATATCACGAACATCTCGCCAAATTTTCGCAGTTGCCGATTTCTTATTATCGTCATTTTTTACAAGTGAATCTGCCATATCAACACGGAAACCATCTGCACCATGATCTAACCAGAAGCGCATAATATCTTTCATTGCTTCTTTAGTGGCGATAGCTTCTGGACTATCCACTGCAGACATCCAGCTCTCTGTACGCTCTAACCAGCCATAGTTGAGTGCTGGTTGAGACGCAAAGAAGTTTAACATATATGCCCCATTACGATCAGACATACCTGCCATATATGGGTGGTCTTTTACACCTACAAAGGCACCATTTGTCCATACATAACGACTAAAGTATTCGTTTTCCTCAGGTTCTTTACTTGCTTTAAACCAAGCATGTTCATCAGACGTATGACCAGGTACTAAATCTAGTAATACTTTGATGCCACGCTTATGTGCTTCATCAAATAAGCGATACGCGTCTTCATTTGTGCCATAACGAGCTGCGACCTTCTTGTAATCCCTAACGTCATAGCCCGCATCCATAAATGGAGAGTCATACATCGGATTAATCCATAACGCATTACAGCCAAGTTCCTTGATGTAATCTAACTTCTGGATAATACCTTCTAAATCACCGATACCATCGCCATTCGTATCATAGAATGACTGTGGATAGATCTCATAAAATACTGCATCTTTTAACCATGTTGGCATAACTTATTCTCCTAAAATTTCTAAAATATCCCCTGAAGTAACGATTCGGCACTGGAAGTCTGGATATTCTTGTTGTAATGTTTCTAATTCTTTTTGAATTTCTTTTTCTTTGCGATGTGCTGTATTTAATAATATACCAGATACACCACAAGCTGCTGCAACCTGCATATCACTACCTACTTCATTACCAATCATGAGGCAATCACGAACATTCAGGTGATGGTCATCCAATACTTTTTGCATGAATGCTTTCTCTGGCTTACGAATACCGTAGTCAGCAGAGATATACATATGATCAAAGTACGGAAGCAAACCACAGATACCCATCTCTGCTAAGGCAAAGGAACGCTGTGCATTGGATAGCAAAATAATTTGATGACCTTGTTTCTTTAATGCTTGTAGTGTCTTGATAGTATTGGGATATGGTTTACAACGTATTCTTGTCAAACGTCTAAACTCTGTTTCAATAAAGAGTAACCACGTTTCTTTGTCTTGGATTGATAATACTTCTGTATGCAGTGGCGCTTCATCATATAGACGTTTGAATACATTTTTGAATTGAATATCAATATATGTATCAGGATGTAGTGTTTCTACACGTTTCCACTCTTCTTCATTAAACTTTAAGTACGCTTGTTTAAACTGTTCTGGTGTATAGATAGCTCCATAACATGCATACATGTCTGATAGTGCTTTCCATATCTTATGATTATGTAATTCTGTATGAACATCAATAAGGGTTCCGTACAAGTCAAAGATATATGTTTTCATGTGAGTCCTCCTGATCCATATTTATCATACTACGATTTTAGAAAGTAAACGGTAGGACCAAAAGGTTCTACCGTTTTTTTGTTATCCTTTAACAGCGCCAGACATTCCTTCAACGTAGAATTTCTGCATGTATACGAATAAGATTGCGATTGGAAGAGAGATGATAACCGCACCAGCTGCGAAGCTTGTGTACCATTGGTTAATATATTCCTTCTGCAACATATTCCATAGACCAATTGCAACTGTAAATTGATCTGAGTTAGCACGAACAATAACTTTTGCAAAGATAAAATCTACCCATGGAGCGATGAACGAAGTCATTACTGTATAGATAATGATTGGCTTGGATAATGGCATTGTAATTCTTGTGAATACTTGCCACTGTGTAGCACCATCCATAATCGCCGCTTCATCGACAGAACGCGGAATTGTATCAAAGTAACCCTTAGCAATTTGGAAGCCTAAACCAGTACCAGCAGAATAAACAATAATTAATGCTAGACGTACTGCAGAGCCTTCTGTTAAACCAAGTGCCTTTAAGATATAGTATTCCGCAATCATAGCCATGAATCCTGGGAATAAGCCAAGAATCATTGCTAAGTTCATATACGGCTTACGTAGCTTGAAACGCATACGAGATAAGCTATAAGAAACAGATAATACGAAGAATGTAGAAATAATACATGTGAATACCGCAATGATCAGTGTATTTCCAAACATACGTGGGAAGTTCAAGACATTACGATCCGTAAATAACTTAATGTAGTTTGCAAGTGTATATCCCTTAGGGAAGAATGTACTTACATAAGATCCCTGTTCAGCTCTAAAGCTGGTTAGGATGATCCAGAAAATTGGCAATACCCATACCGCCGCTAGCATTGCTAGGAATACATGAACGAAGAAGTTACCAACACGGCTGGATACGCTCTTTTTATTACGTTTTACTGTATTCGTACTCATTACATGAACGCCTCCTCATTCTGATAAGACTTCGATCTACGATATGTGATCAATGTAACTGTTGTTAAGATGATGAATGTCAAGATACCGATAACTGCACCCAAGTTGTAGTACTGTTGATCGATTGTTAACTTGTACAACCATGTTACGAGCAAGTCTGTCTGACCTGCAGTATCTCCAACGTATGTTGGTCCACCACCTGATAAGAGATAGATAACGTTAAAGTTATTGATATTGCCAACAAATGATGTAATCAAGTATGGTGTTGTAACAAATAACATGTAAGGAAGTGTAATCTTGAAGAAGATTTTCACTGGCCCTGCACCATCCATACGAGCTGCTTCATAGAGCTCGCCTGGAATGTTCTGTAGGATACCTGTTACCTGTAGCATTGTATATGGAATACCAATCCATAAGTTGATTATGATAATTGTGATTCTAGCCCACATCGCATCTGTTAAGAATGGTAGTGGCGCACTGATTAATCCATTGTTCTGTAATAACACGTTGATTGCACCTGATGGTTGTAACATGATGTTCATAATCATCAAGGAAATAAACTGTGGTACAGCAATGGATAATACAAAGCAGAAACGCCAGAATCCCTTTGCCTTTGTTTCCTTACGATTGATAATCATTGCAAGGATCATACCTGTAATGTAGTTTAAGAATGTTGCAACAAGAGCCCAAACAACTGTCCAAGCAAGAACATGCCAGAACTGTTTACCCATGTTACCACTGAAGTTTAATACACGCTTAAACTGTGTTAATCCATTCCAATCGAACAACTGTAAGTGTTCATCTTCTTTGGAATAAGATGTAAATGCCATACTGATCATATAAACCAATGGCACAATATTGAATACTAAGATACCAACACAAGGTAATGACATCAATGTGATATGTAAGTTTCCATCTAATAGAGACTTCAAATCTTCCTTAAAGGAATTGATATGTTCATTATTTGCTTTCTTTAATTGTAGTTTGTATGCATGTTTGATCTGTAATACCCATAAGAGGATAAAACCTGCGATAACAAATAATGCGACAACACCAAATAAGAGAATGAGCTGTGAGTTATCTCCGGCAGAATATTCGAAAATTTGCTTTGCTTCATTCCATACTTTGCCTTGTGCTTGATCACCCAGTGACGGTAACAATGATAAAGCATGGATACCAGAAGTAACCATATATAAGAAGAACGCTACTTCCAGAAGGAATATGAGGCAACCTTTGATTTTCTGCCCTTTCAAAAATACACCAAGTCCCATAAATGGGATGGATAGCTTCGTTTGTAAATCACCAGATGTTATCGCTTTTAACACGGTGACTTTGTCCTGAATCTTTTTATTTTCCATACGATTACCTCAATTCTATAAACGAAGAAGAATGCGGTTAAAATAAGTATCTCAACCACATTCTTTTAATCAGTAATGCAATATTATTGAACGGAAGCAGTGTTCATTGCCTTGTTCATGCTCTCTGTCTTTTCAGCAGCATTTTCGTGTGTTACTGTACCGGCAACGATTTCCTTACCCATTGATTCTGCTGGTGTCCAATATTGAGCCATGCCTGACTGTAGTGGCTGTACAATTGAAGCAAAGTCCATTGTATCCATCTGTGCCTTAGCCAATGCATCAGAAACATTCAATGATGTATCTGTAGGAATGATATTACGTAAGTCGTAGTGAGCTTGTTGAGCCTTTGCACTACCTAAGAATGAAGCTAATGCAACTGCAACTTCTGGATTCTTACTTGTTGGGTTAACACCAATAGCCTTAGAACCTGCGAATGCCTTTAACTGTAATTCCTTACCATTTAATGTGTACTTAGGAGGAGCTACAATACCAACGTTTTCTTCACCTAAAGCGTCAACAACTGCCTTGTAATCCCAAGTACCTGAGAATAATGCATTGATTGTACCATCAGCTAATGTGCTTGGTGTAAGACCAGCCGCATCCTTGAAGTTAGGATTCTGAACTAAGTCAACTAAGTAATTTGTAACTGCTGTACCCTTTTCACCACCGAAATCGATACCAGCTTTAGCATCTGCTCCATTTTCACCGAATAATGTGCATCCGTTAGCTGCGTAGAATGCTTGAATATACCAAGAGTTAGAGAGTGGGAAACCAACCTTACCCTTTGTAAGCATTGTGTCTAAGTTCTTAACATCATCTTCAGAGAAGACGCGCTTGTCATAGTACATGAACCATGTGTTTGCTGTAAATGGAACACCATATACAGAGTTTTCATAAGTTACTGTATCAACAGTAATGTCACTGTTGTTCTTCTTGATTGCTTCAACTGCAGATCCACCTAATTCAGCGATAGCGTTAGCCTTTAATAAATCTGGAATCTGGTCGTTTGCGAACATGTAAACGTCAGCTGCTGCCGATGGGTCAGCTGCTACTAATGTCTTCGCATCACCTTCAGGACATACGCCTGTGTTGAATGTTAACTTCCATTCTGGATGAGCTTCTTGGAAAGCGTCTAATTGCTTCTTGAGCCAGTTGCCCTGTTCGTCTGATTGGTCTTCAGATGGTGTCCACACTGTAAGTGTTACTTCCTTTGAATCTGAAGCTGTTGTGTTTGATTCTTTCTTGCCGCCGCATCCTGCTAATGCAGAGATACCCATTAAAGCAGCCAAACCTAGTGATACTAACTTTGTACTTTTCATGTTTTCCTCCCGAAAAAGTCTATGATTTTGTAAACGTTACTGGAAACGTTTACAACTCTATAGTTTTATTTTATGCAAAGCGCTTTCAAATTTCAATATCTTTTTATGAAATTTTAAAATTAATACTCTAAATTCTGATGAGATTCTCTTCCAAAGATGTGCATGACATTACCACCAAATGTAAAGTCAATCTTATCGCCAATCTTGAATGTTCTACCATTTAAATCCAATGTTGGAACGATGATAATGCTGTCTTTACCACACGCATTTACGTGTAAGTGGATTGCAGATCCCATCATTTCACTTACATCAACAATGCCTTCAATTGTCTTGCCACTCTCTCCACCAAGTGAGATGTGTTCAGGACGTACACCAACTGTAATTGGCTGTGGTTGTACGTTCTTTTCAGCCAAGAGGGCTTGTTTTTCTTCAGAAACTTCCATCACCGCATTGTCTAACTTCACGCAGTATTTACCAGCTTCATTCTTTAAAAGCTCACCGCTGTAGAAGTTCATCTGTGGCATGCCGATAAAGCCTGCTACGAACTCATTAACTGGATGATCAAATAATTGCTGTGGTGTTCCAACCTGCTGGATAACGCCATCCTTCATGATAACGATACGGTCACCCAGTGTCATTGCTTCTGTCTGGTCATGTGTTACATAGACAAATGTTGCTTTAATTTTCTGTCTTAACTTGATGATTTCAGCACGCATCTGATTTCTTAACTTCGCATCCAAGTTAGAGAGTGGTTCATCCATCAATAATAGCTTTGGATTACGCACAATCGCACGTCCAATCGCAACACGCTGTCTTTGTCCACCGGATAAAGCCTTTGGCTTACGGTCTAGATATGGTGTTAAGTCTAGAATTTCAGCCGCCTCTTCAACCTTGGCCTTGATTTCATCAGCTGGAACCTTATGCATCTTGAGTGGGAATTCAAGATTTTGGCGAACACTCATATGTGGATATAACGCATAGTTCTGGAAAACCATCGCAATATCACGATCTTTAGGAGATACGTTGTTCATTAACTTACCATCAATGAATAATTCTCCACGTGTAATATCTTCCAATCCCGCAATCATACGTAATGTTGTGGACTTACCGCAACCAGAAGGACCTACTAATACGATGAACTCTTCATCGCCAATTTCTAGATTGAAATCATCAACCGCAACCACACCTTCATCTGTGATCTTTAAGTTTACTTTCTTTTCTTCGCCCTTCTTTTTCTTTTTTACCTCACCACTGTTTGGGTAAATTTTTTGGACATGCTTTAGACTTACTGTTGACATCTTACTTTTCCTCCACTGGTTTTTTTTATACGAATACTCTCTCCTGCTAATACATGAAATGGAATAATTTCATGTATCACAGGTTTATTGTAATTTAATCTTAATAACAAGTCATCTACACTGCGTTTGGCAAGTTGTGAAGCATCCTGTTCGACAGTTGCTAGACGCGGTGTTACATACCTTGCAAAATCAATTCCATCGTTACCGATGATGGATATATCTTGTGGCACCTTTAGTTTACGGTCATTGATTGCACGTAATGCACCAATTGCCACAACGTCACTGACCGCATAGATCGCAGTAACCTCTGGATAACGGTCTAATAATTTCATCGTACCGTTATAACCATCTTCAAGTGAGAATTTACCCGGCACAAACTGCTTTCGTTTATCAAATGGTATCTTATTTTCTTTAAACACTGCGATTGCACTCTCCACACGTTTTGAACCAATCAATCCCGCTTCCGATACAGCCGACCCACATACAATGCCGATCTTTCTGTGTCCCGAGCGAATCAAGTATTCCGCTGCTGCGCGTGCCGCTTCTCTATCATCCGTTGTAAAGCTAGAAAGATTACTAAAGTTCATCCCTGCCGCACTCTCCGAGCAAAGCACGCATGGTACTTTGATACTCGCAAATGACTCACGGAAATACTTCTGGTTTCCACCCAAGAAAATTAAACCCTTCGGTTTCTTCTCGCTACAGATGCGAATCGCTACTTCCACTTCATTTTCAAGTTCATCTAGATATACGACAGATACATCCTCGCCACTTTCCTGCAGATAGCTTTGCATCTTTTCGACAATGCTACTGAAGAAGGCATTATGCAATCCCTTAATCAAAATCGTAATAGCGGATGTCGCGGATTGCTTTAAAAGTTTCGCATTTGAGTTTGGCTCAAACTTTTCGTCCTTGATTACCTTTTCAATTTTTTTCTTTGCTACCGCACTAACATCAGGATGGTTATTGATAACTCTGGAAACTGTTCCAATGCTATACCCTGAAATACGTGCAATATCTTTAATTGTCGTCATTTAAAACCCCTTTTACTCGTAACCGTTTACGGAAACGTTTACAGGATACACCAAAATAATATGTGAGCGTTTTCAAAGTGTCAAGAGAAAAAACCTTCTTTCGAAGGTTTTAACGAATCAATTTTGTTTATTTTCACAAACATTGATTTCTACTATTCTTGTGCTGTCTTGATATAATTGCGCATTTGTTCTTCAGACACATAGCCTGGTACATATCCTAAGAAATCTCCTGATGGTCGAACGATATATGTTGTTGGATAACCAGAAATGTGATACGTATCTGTAGCTTCTAATGTTGTATCATACAGAATTGTAAAGTTATAGCCTCTTTTCTTCATGTATTCTTCAACATACTGAATACTACCTTCACCATTTAGACCTGGTGCCGCAATCATCAATACCTGAACATCATCTTTCATCTCATCATTAATCTTCTGTAATCCCTCAAACTCTTCGTTACAGTAGTGGCACCATGTGCCAAAGAAGTTCATGACAATCGTCTTTCCTTTGTAATCACTCAGATTATGAGTGTTACCTTCTCCATCTACAAGCGCAAAGTTATACTTTTCGATAGCTGTCTTTGCTGATGAATCTGTATTTTCTTTTGTGGATGAATCTTCCTTGTTAGAAATTTCTTCTTTACTAGTTGTATCCTGTTTTGAATCCTCTACTGTTGTTTCTGCTGGAGTTGTAGAAGAACGATTCTGTAATGCATGCATTGTTGTAAAGCCTTGGAATAACATAAAACATCCCATCGCAAGTACAAGAACTCCGCTAAGTACACCTGTATACCTCACAATACTCTTATGACGATTGATGATATTCAACACCTCTTCTGTAAAGAAACCAATCAGTAAGAAGATGACGATGAAACCAAGCGCATAAGACGCAATGTACAGCCAACCAAGTCCATTTGTAGCAGTGGATGCTAGCACAATTGCTTGCGCCAATAATGGACCTACACATGGAGACCATGCAAAACTAAACACAAAACCGAGCGCAAACGCCTTCAAGAAAGTCATTCCACCTTCTACACGCATTGTCTTTTGGTGTGTCTGATTCAAGAAAGGAATATTGATAATGTGCAGATTCGCTAGACCTAGGATAACTAGTAATACACCACCTGCAATCTGTAACTGCAATGTGTACTGCTTGAATACCGTTGCAAGTGCACTAGATCCAAGTCCTGCAATCACGAACACCGTCGAGATTCCTAAGACAAAGCCTGTTGTTAGAATAAGTGTCTTCATTCGATCATAATGTGCTTGCCCATTTTCGTCTGTAATCATGGAACCCTTTGTCAGGTACCCAATGTATAACGGAACGAGTGGAAGAATACATGGTGAGAAGAATGATAATAACCCTTCTAAAAATAGACCGCCAAGAGTAACAATTTCTTTCATAATACCGCCGTTCTAAGCTATTAAGCGTGTAATGCAGAGAATCAGGACGATAATTCCGAGAATAATACGATATATGCCAAACACCTTAAAGTCATTCTTGCGAATGTAATTCATTAAGGTACGAATCGCAATAATAGAAACGATAAACGAAACCATTGTACCAATGAGTAAAATCATGAGTGGCCAAAAGCCAAACGAGAAGTCGGCTTTGAGTATCTTTAAAAGACTTGCGCCAAACATTGCTGGAATTGCCATAAAGAATGAGAACTCCGCAGCTGTGGAACGATTAAATCCTAATAAAGTTGCGCCAAAGATTGTGCTTCCAGAACGGCTTGTACCAGGAATCAAAGCCAAGATTTGGAACATACCAACACCGAAGGCCTTCTTAGCTGTGATTTGACTGACATGTTCAATCGTATACTTCTTTTTTCGATTCTCCATCCAGATAAACAAGATGCCGTAGAGAATCAAAGTAATACTGATTACATATGGTGCACTCATCACATTGTCGATCCAATCATTCAGTAACATTCCTGCTACTAGTGGAACGGATGCCACAACAACCATTAACCATGTGTGATAGATATTCTTTTTCTTAGGCTCTGATACGTTTTTGCCTAGTGGGCATAAACGCTTCCAGTACAATAACAGTACAGACAAAATACTGCCGAACTGAATCACAACCTTATAAACATCCCAGAAGGCTTTATTTTTTACAGGATCCGCAAAGACATTCAAAGGCATAAATGTCTGCAATAAAATCAAATGACCTGTCGAACTGATCGGTAGAAACTCTGTTACACCTTGTACAATTCCAAAAATCACAGATTTAATAATATTTAAAATAATATCCATTTTTGTTAACCTTCTTAGTCGTGATTGATACGATTTGCTCGTAGTAAGTCTGACTTAATTTGTTTAATACGTTTCGCAAATGCGCGTAAATCTTTCATCCGCCACATCCAGTTTGGTGCACCTACGCTTCCAGGCATGTTTAAGCGTGCTTGGCTACCAGCGTGGATCCAGTCTGATATCGGAATAATTACCATGTCCGCATTACTGTCCAACGAATAGTCAATCACATCATCGACAAAGCTATGCTTGCGATATCCGTGCTTCCATAGGTACTGACGCATCTTTCTTCTTAGAGAAGCTGGCTGATGGCAGTACCAAGAATATGTCGTATCGTTGTCATGGGTTCCAGTATATACCAATAGATGTGTTTTATCTTCTTCCATGCTCTCAGGGTCAAATGTAAATTGAACAATACGCATACCTCTAAACTTGTAGTAATCTCTTAATTCCAATACTTCTGGACGTAAATCTCCTAAATCCTCCGCAACGATAGTGAGGTCTGGATATTGTTTGAATAATGTATCGAACAATTCATATCCAGGTGCCCCAATCCATTCACCTTCAATTGCGGTTGGACAAGCTGCCGGAATCTTCCAGTAGGTATCAAAGGCACGGAAGTGATCGACTCTAACAACGTCGAACATCTCTCCCATGTATGATAAACGCTCAATCCAAAATGTGAATTTATCTTTCTTCATAAACTTCCAGTCGTAGATAGGATTACCCCATCTCTGTCCTGTCGCTGAGAAGTAATCTGGTGGAACACCAGCAATAAACGTCGGTCTACCATCTTGATCTAATAAGAAGTTTTCTCGATGTGCCCAAACATCCGCAGAATCTAATCCTACATAGAATGGAATATCACCCATCATCTGAATACCTAAACTATTTGCATACTTTTTTAATGCATGCCATTGTTGGTACAGCACAAACTGTAAGAACATCTGATATTCAATTTCATCTTCATACTTTGATACATCTAATTTCTGATTGATTGGATAATCTTTCTGTTCCTGTCCCCATTCATTCCAAGGTCTTAAATTGTTCGCAACTTTAAAAGTCTTAAAAATTGCATACTCTTTTACCCAAGGCTTCTTGATAAAGGATTCGTACGCCTCATCCTTTTCAAACTTCTGATAGGCTAGACGCAAGTACTTATCATAGTACGCACGAACTGCTTCATACTGAATCTCATCATCGTTACGGTGATAAGAAGGCACTTTCTCTAATAAACCCTGTTGTGCTAAAATATCTAATGATATATACAGCTCATCAACCGCATAAGATGAATAAGGCTGATAAGGTGAATTTCCATATCCCAAAGGGTTTAATGGCAACAGCTGCCAGATACCCAAACCCGACTGGTGCATCATCTTTACAAAATCATATGCTTCTTTTCCAAAAGTACCACAACCGTGGCGGCCAGGCAGAGATGCGACTGGCATTAAAATTCCTGCTTTTCTCATATTACTATTCATTTAACTCCGCTTTCAGTTTAAATATTAACTCATGATATAATATTTTTCCATGTCAAGTGAATGGATCAAGTGAATGGAATTCACTTTTTTCTCATTTTTTCTCATTTATGATATAGTTGTCTATGGTTTTAAATATTTTGAAAAGGAGATACTCATGACATTAGAGAAACAACTTGAGTCCAGCTTAAAAAAGCAGATTAAAAACGCCACTGACAGAGAACTTTATGATGCAATTGTCGCTATCGTAAAGGAAAAACAAGATCAGGTTAAGAAGATTACAGGTGAAAAGAAGCTGTACTACATCAGTGCAGAATTCCTCATCGGTAAGCAATTAGGAAAGAACTTAATCAACTTAGGTCTATACGATGAATTAGCAAAATTATTATCTAAGAATGGTAAGTCTATTCGCACAGTAGAAAGTTTTGAAAAAGAACCTTCTCTTGGTAATGGCGGTCTAGGTCGTCTGGCTGCCTGCTTCTTAGATTCCATCGCTACTTTAAACTTACAAGGTGATGGTGTTGGTCTAAATTATCACCTTGGCTTATTCCGTCAGGAATTCAAGGATAGAAAACAACACGAAATTCCAGATGAATGGCTAAATGGTTCTACAGTATTACGTGATACAAATGTATCCTTCCCAGTTGAACTTGCTGGTAAGACATACTACTCACACATGTATGACCTAGATATCATCGGATATAAGACAAACAAGAATACGTTGCACTTATTCGACTTAGATACTGTTGATGAATCTATCGTTCACGACGGCACAAAGTTTGATAAGAAGAATATCGATAAAAACTTAACACTATTCCTTTACCCAGATGATAGTGATAAGGATGGTCAATTATTACGCATTTACCAACAGTACTTCATGGTAAGTAACGCTGCACAGTTAATCATCAAGGAAGAAAAAGAAAAGGGACACAATCTCAATGATTTAGATAAGTATGTATCTATCCAAATCAACGATACTCACCCTTCTATGGTAATTCCTGAATTAATTCGTTTATTGATTAATGAAGGCATCACATTCCGTAGAGCAGCAGATATTGTCGCTAATACATGTGCATACACAAACCACACAATTCTTGCGGAAGCGTTAGAAAAGTGGCCTCTAGATTATCTGCAGGAAGTTGTACCACAGCTTGTTCCAATTATCGGTGGCTTAGACTATGCCGCAAATATTGCTTTCAAGGGTGATAAGGAATTAACAATCATCGATGATAATCACCGTGTACACATGGCAAGAATGGACATGCATTTCAGCAGTTCCATCAATGGTGTAGCAGCACTTCATACAGAAATTCTAAAACACCAAGAATTAAAGCCATTCTATAACATTTACCACTCTAAGTTTAACAACAAGACAAATGGTATCACATTCCGTAGATGGATCATGCATTGCAATCCAGAACTTGCAAATTATATCGATACATTAATCGGTGATGCATGGCGTAAGGATGCTAGTAAGTTAGAAGACTTATTAAAGTATATCAATGATACAGCAGTACTACAGAAGTTAGATGATATCAAGTACACAAACAAGGTTCGCCTTGCGGATATGATCAAGAAGGAAGAAGGTATTGAAATCAATCCAAGTTCCATCTTCGATATCCAGGTAAAACGTCTACATGAGTACAAGCGTCAACAGATGAACGCATTGTGGGCAATCTATAAGTACCTACAGATCAAGGCAGGTCAAAAGCCAGCACGCCCTATTACCGTAATATTTGGCGCAAAAGCAGCACCTGCATACATCATGGCAAAAAATATCATTCATTTGATTATTTGCTTGCAAGACTTAATTAAGAACGACCCAGAAGTAAGTCCATACCTCAAGGTTGTTATGTTACAAAACTACAATGTAACAAAGGCTGAAACAGTTATTCCTGCATGTGATATCTCTGAACAAATTTCTTTAGCTTCTAAGGAGGCTTCTGGTACTGGTAACATGAAGTTCATGTTAAATGGTGCTATCACATTAGGTACGAATGATGGTGCTAACGTTGAAATTGGCGAACTCGTTGGTAAGGATAACATCTATACATTCGGACGTTCATCCGATGAAGTAATCAAGTTCTATGAAACAAGTGGTTACCACGCGGCAGATTACTACAACAACAGTGGACTCATTCATGCATGTGTAGACTTCATCACAAGCCCAGAACTTATTAAGTTAGGCAACAAACAGATGTTATCTGACTTACGCGATAACTTAATTAATAAAGACTGGTTCATGACATTACTTGACCTTGAAGAATACTGCAGAGTGAAGGATCGTGTATTAGCTGACTACGAAGATCGTCTAGCATGGAAGAAGAAGTCGTTAGTAAATATTGCCAAGAGTGGATTCTTCTCAAGTGACCGTACAATCTTAGACTACAACCGTGATATCTGGCACTTAAAATAGGCGGCTTACATGATCGTAATCGAAATGAATGACGGCAAAGTCATCAAGCTAGAACTTGATGAAACAGCTGCTCCAAAGACAGTTGCAAACTTCAACAAACTTGTTAGTGAAGGCTTCTACGATGGATTATCATTCCACCGTATCATCCCTGGATTCATGATCCAAGGTGGTGATCCAGTCGGAAATGGAACAGGTGGTTCCAAGGAAAACATCGTTGGTGAGTTTGCGTCTAATGGATTTAATAATCCTATCAAGCATGTACGTGGTGTTATTTCCATGGCTCGCGCAATGGATCCTAACTCCGCAAGTTCACAGTTCTTTATCATGCATGCAGACGCTCCACATCTAGATGGAAACTACGCTGCATTCGGACATGTTGTAGAAGGTTTGGAAGTAGTTGATGAGATTGCAAATACTCCAACTGACTTCCGTGATAAGCCAACAACTCCAGTTATCATCAAGCGTGTATACATCGCTTAATCATTAAAACCTGTGTCATCCAATACACAGGTTTTTCTTATGCCTTCATGCATAAAAACCTGCTAAGAAAATTCAAGCGTAAATTGCTTTTCCCAGCAGTTTTTTCTTTTTGCCTTGTTCTTATTATTTTTGTGCACACTAAAAAGGCTGACTTTCATCAGCCAATAATAAGCTATATTTTCTACTTTTTTATGCTTTGTAAACTTCGCTTACACGAGCATAGTAAATTCTCAGGAACTTATTCAATCCTGCTATCTTAGCCTGGCGTTTCGATTTTCCTTCGGCTTCTTTCTTCAGAATAAACCGGTATACCGCATCATCCTCCGGAGCTTTGTGCGTTTTTAAGACTCTCATGGTCTCATAACCAATCTTACGCAGCACCTTTGAGCCACGTTTGCTTATCTTTCGATTGGTACCCACAAATTGGCCGGATTCATATGGCGGTGCATCTATACCTGCAAATGCAATCAGTGCCTTACCACTATGAAATCTTCTTATATCGCCTATCTCCGCAATCAGTTTAGGAGCCAAGACATCGCCAACGCCTCCCATCGCTCGTACAGTTTCATATTCAGGAAGTGTCTTTGCCAGTTCTTTCATTCGTGTTATTATCTTCAGTAAGGTACTGTCGATTTCTCGAAGTACTCTTACCGCTTCCAATACCAGCATTTTAGTCGATGGGGTATTGACAGGCAATGTCGAGATACCATCAGATGCAAGGTCATATAGCTCAGCTGCTTTTGATCGGTTCTGGTGGTATTTCTTTTCCGCCGCCCAAGAAACATAATCCTCAATAAACTCATCCTTTGTCATCGCAGTTATGTTATCAAAATGCCAGTATCTTTCTACAAAATCACTTAACTTGTCCTTCCCGTTACTTTCACTCCAACTACTAAACATCTTCTTTACTCCTGGCATTGTATAATCCAACATATGCGTTAATTCAAGCAGTGCCTTTACGTGAAGCTCCATGTAATGGCAATACTGTCTTCCCAAGAGTTTTAGCTCGGAGTACACGGCATCACTTCCTTGATGGTTTTCCAAACGATACCAGTTATCAATTCCATAGTTCGCGATAGTGATTGAATCCTGCTTATCTGTCTTTACTCTTCTAAGCCCTCTGGATGCATACTCCTTCATTTCAAACGGATTAATTACAGCTACAAAAAGGTTCTGATTCTGAAGTGATGACAACATCGGTAAATGATATATGCCGGTTGCCTCCATAACTATACGAATTTCTCCATCCAGCCGCTGAATCATTTGAATCAGATTCTTCAACTCACTCTCCGTATGCCTTACCTCAAATGGGCTTGCGACAATCTCCCCATATGGTTTTAATATACACACTGTACTCTTTCCCTTTGAAACATCAATACCTACGCTGATCATACATAACCTCCTGTACTTGAATTAGTAATTGTTTACCACCCACACTTATTACCATTCATTTTAGTTGGTTACGCGGGAGCGAATCCCTACCTGCTTAAGCGAATATTTATAATAAGGGGTTGGCTGACAGTTTTTGTTGCCGGATGTAATAATCCAAAAAGCGCCTCGCCATACCAATTACTCCCCTTATTATAAAAAAATAAGTGCAGATGTCAGAGTTAATTACTCTCTAACAACTACACTTTTATGGTACTA
>JALENJ010000037.1 GCA_022767445.1 Erysipelotrichaceae bacterium
GCAGTAGAAGAATATGTCGATTATTATAACAATAGAAGAATTCAGGCAAAAACAAAATGGATGCCACCTGTGCAATACAGGATGGCATCCATGTGTTCAGCCTAATTCAAATATGTGTCCAGGATTCTGGGTACATATCAGGTCATAAAACTGGTGTCCTTTCGATATGACTGATAGATAACAAAAAGTCCTGTAAATAGGACCATAGTGCCGACAACAGGATTTGAACCTGCGACCTACGCGTTACGAGTGCGTTGCTCTACCAACTGAGCTATGTCGGCGACGTAATTATTATACGTAATAAGTTCACTGAATTCAATTTATATTTTGGCTAAGATTGGTGTGTATGTATGGTATACTAACAAATGATTGATAAGGAGTATATCTATGTGTGGAATAGTAGGTTTTGTAGATAAGAAAACACAAGAAGAGAAAAACATCATCATTAAAGATATGATGGATGCGATTGTTCATCGTGGTCCAAATAGTGCTGGAAAATATATCGATGATGACATTGCGATGGGTTTCCGTCGCTTGAGTATCATCGACCTAGAAGGTGGTAGTCAACCTCTTTATAATCAAGATCGTACAAAAGTATTAACATTTAATGGTGAAATATATAACTATCAAAGTATCCGTAAAGATTTGATTGAAAAAGGATATGAATTTAAGACAAACACAGACTCTGAAGTATTGATACATGGATATCAAGAGTATGGTGTTGAATTACTACAGAAGTTACGTGGTATGTTTGCGTTTGTAATCTGGGATACAGAGAAGAAGGAATTGTTTGGTGCACGTGATCATTTTGGTATTAAGCCTTTCTATTACTATCATTCTGATTCTGTATTCATGTATGGTTCTGAGATTAAGTCCTTCCTTCAACATCCATCCTTTGTTAAGGAGTTGAATAAAGAAGCACTGAAACCATATTTGACATTCCAATATCCTGCAACGAAGGAATGTTTCTTCAAGAATGTATATCATCTTCCAGAGGGACACTACTTTAAGTATAAAGATGGACAGTTAGAGATTCATGAATATTGGGATCTCAAACAAAAAGAAGAGGATATGACACTAGAGGAAGCGATTGACTATATCGATAATACAGTCTGTGAGTCTGTAGAGACTCATAAGATTGCGGATGTTGAAGTTGGTTCATTCTTATCCTCAGGTGTTGATTCTAGTTTGGTTGCGTCTATCTTAAAACCAGCTAAGACTTATTCTGTTGGTTTTGGAACTTCATACAATGAATCCACAGAGGCTAAAGCTTTAACAGATATTCTTGGTCTAGAGAATAAGTCACGTACTCTTAGTGGAGATGAAGCGTTCAAGTACTTTCCACAAATTCAATATTATTTAGATGAACCAGATTCCAATCCTTCGGTTGTGCCTTTATTCTTCTTATCGGAGTTGGCTGCACGTGATGTGAAGGTTGTCATGAGTGGTGAGGGTGCAGATGAGCTGTTTGCTGGATATATCGATTATGGATGGCATTCAAATTCAATGGCGATTCGTAAACTAGGAGAAGCGTTGAAGAAATTACCACAGGAATCTCGTCATAAATTGTCGAAGAGACTACAGAAGTTACCAAACTTTCCTGGGAAATTACATCTATTAAAGGCAGTACAACCTGCAGAGGAATACTTTATTGGACAGGCTCTTGTCTTTACTGAAGAGGAAGCACAAAATATTGTGAAGCCAGCATATCAAAAAGCTCCAAGTGTGAAAGATATCGTCATGGAGAAATATGGCAAGGTAAGTGGTTTATCTGAAATCAAGAAGATGCAGTATTTGGATATGCACCAATGGATGACAGGTGATATTCTCTTGAAGGCAGATAAGATGTCCATGGCACATTCATTGGAGTTACGTGTTCCATTGTTGGATAAGAAGCTAATGGAATGTGCAGAGGTGATTCCTACAAAGTATCTATTCAACGAATACAATACAAAATATGCCTTTAGACAAGCTGCGTTCCGTCATATTCCAAAGGAGTGGGCAGCACGTCCTAAGTTAGGTTTTCCAGTACCAATCAAAGATTGGTTACGTACAGAGAAGTTCTATCAGATTGTACGTGAAGAGTTATCAAAAGACTTTGTCAGTGAGTTCTTTGATCAAGAGGCAGTCTTAAAGCTTGTGGATGATAACTTTAAGGGATTGGTTGATGGTAGAAGAAAGATCTGGACATTATATACATTTATTACTTGGTATGATGTATATTTCATCCAAGGTGGCAAGAAGCCAGTCGTCGCATAGACATTCAAATAGCACGAAGTATCGTGCTATTTTTTAGAAGAGAAAATAAAATAGTATTTGACTGGCGGTCAAATGAATGATATTATCAACATGTACAGTAAAATGTATAAATAAAGTGAGAATATGAATATGAATATGAAGAAATTATTAGCCGCAATGTTAGTATTTTTAGCTGGTTGTGGTGCATTATCACCAGAAGCGAAAGCTAGAAAAGTAGCAGAAACAATGATTGAAAGCTTAGATAAGGGAGACTTTGATGGTGCGGAAGCCGTTTCTGTTGACGATGGCTTACAGGCAATTCGATCAATCCGCGAGAACTTCAGTACAGGTTTCTCAGAAGCTGATGGTGAATACTATACGAATGAAATAAAACAGAAGATGCAGGATATGTCAGATGCCATGGCAGAGAAGGCATTCAACAATGGCAAAATCACTTCCGTTGAAAAAATTGATGACAATCAATACGCCGTTACATTCACAATGGATTTCATGGACTTTAGTGAGTTAGGACAAAAAGTGAACAGTGAACAAAACCAACAGAAGATTATGGATATCGTTTCTCAATCTGGTGACTTGATGGCTAAATATGGTGAAACAGAAGGCACAAAGCAGATGATGGGCCAAATGGCAGATTTTGTTTATACGACATACATGGATGCGATGAAGGATGTCTCATACAATAACGAAGAGACAAAACTAATCATCCAGAAACAAGAAGACGGAAAATGGCTGGTATCTGACATACAATAATCCTATAATAACTGTTGTATTTATATAGGAGGTTTTATGGCAGATAAGAAAATAGCTTATATTGGGGCAGGTCCAGCAACATTATATGGAATACAAGCATTACTAAAACTCGGAGAATATGAAGTTGAAGTCTTTGATATGAATGATCGTGCAGGAGGAGCTTGTTATACAGGAATTCCTGACTATCGTTTTAACAAGAGCTTTATCGATAAACTAGTCGATGAACTCAGTGCAGCTGGTGTACAGTTCCACTTCAATACAACGATAGGAAAGGATATATCCTTTGCGACTCTACAAGAAAAGTTTGATCGTATTGTTGTGGCGATAGGTGCACAGGTTGAGAATATGTTTGATTTACAGCAGGGCAATGGCTGTATGGCTGGATTAACTCTGTTACATGATTTGAATATTGATAAAAAACATGATGAATACAAACAAACATATCATCACGCAGTTGTATGGGGTGGCGGTAATGTAGCGATGGATTGTGCAAGAAGCTTAATCCGTATCATGGATGATGTCAGTATTATCTATCGTCGTAGCGAAGAAGAGATGCCAGCACACAAAGGTGAGATTAAAGATGCACGCAATGAGGGTGTTTCTCTACATTTCTTAGAGAATATCAAAGCAGTTCTAAGAGATGATAGCGGTAAGGTTGTTGGTGTAAAAGTCATCAATATGGAGTTGGGTGAGCCTGATGCCAGTGGTAGAAAGTCTACACACGAAGTAGCAGGTAGCGAACATATCATCGATTGTGATTTGGTAGTCGCAGCGATTGGACAAAAGGTTGACTTCTCAGTACTGGATCCAAAGTTAAACTTTACATTTGGCAAGCATGAAAGCACAATCGAACATGTCTATATCTCAGGTGATGCGTATCTTGGACCACAGTCCATTGCGACCGCAATCAAAGATGGACGTGAAGTAGCCAACGAAATCAATGAATCTTTTCAATAGAAAGAGGTAAATGAAATGGATAAAAATCGTATTGGAATTAATATGTTAATCACAGCAGCTTTTGTAAGAGTGGTTGTGATGGTAATCCCTTCTTGGTTCTTAATTGTACCAATTGGATGGGTATTCAGTATTGCAAGTTTAGGCATTGCGGTATGGGGGTTGTACTATCTCTATGAAGCAAGTGGAAAACAAAGAATCACAAAAGGATTGATCTGTGCAATCTCTGCGGTATTCCTATATCGTATCGTAGCTGCAATCATCTACAGCATACTTGGTGGTATCGTTACACTGATTATCGCTGCTGTTGTACTAAGCTACCTACGGGTACATCAATACCAAGCAATGTTAGATCTATTTACACAAGAATAAAGATTCATGCATGAATGATAAAAAAGCGGATGATGTAGTTGTTGTAAACTACAAAGTCCGCCTTTTATAACATTAATGTACAAACGTACTGATGTATCCTTGGATGAATATCCAAAGGACTAACAATGGAATAATATAAGAAACATAGAAGCGAATTGCTTTAGGGAAGCGAATACCTTCACCTTGGTTGGCTTCATTGAGGAAGTTATCAAATCCCCAACCATAACGACTGGTACAGAATAACAAGTAAATCAAGGAACCTAGTGGTAGAAGGTTGTTACTAACAATGAAATCCTCTAAGTCCATGATATTACTGCCAGCACCTAATGGTGTGATATTGCTGAGGAGGTTAAATCCTAGAATACATGGTAGTGACAACAGGATAATCGCAATAGCGTTGTATACAGATGATTTCTTAATGGATGTTGGAAATAGATCTGTGAGGAAAGCAACGATATTTTGGAATACCGCAATCACTGTAGATAAAGCCGCAAAGGACATGAATAAGAAGAATAATGATCCCCACAGTCTTCCTAAGAACATGTGATTGAATACGTTTGGTAATGTCACAAAGATCAAGCTTGGTCCTTGTGATGGCTCAATCCCAAATGCGAAACATGCTGGGAAGATAATCAAACCTGCCATAATCGCAACTACTGTATCCAGTGCTAATACGTGAACTGCCTCGCCAGCTAGTGTGCGTTTCTTATCGATGTAGCTGCCGAAGATAGCCATCGCACCAATACCGATACTCAATGTGAAGAAGGATTGTCCCAGTGCCGCAAAGATAACACGGCCAATTCCTACTTCTTGTATCGCTGCGAAGTTTGGCTTCAGGTAGAAGCTGAGTCCAGCTGCTCCTCCTTTTAAGAAAATGGAGTTGATGCCTAGGGCAATCATGATGATCAATAATGCCATCATCATCTTAGAAGTGACTTTCTCAACACCATTTTTGAGTCCTAGGGAGCAGATGCCAAAGCATAGTACAACAGTGATACTCATGAAGATAATCATTGTAAATGGTTGTGACATTAGACCGGTAAATTGACTGGCAACACCAGCTGTATCAAGACCTATGAAATCTCCTTTTAATGTTTTAAAAAAGTATAGTAATAGCCAACCGGCAATCGTTGTATAGTACATCATTAACAGGTAGTTACCTGCAATCGCAAACCATTTGTAGATATGCCACTTAGAGCCTTTTGGTTCTAACTTTTCAAATGATAAAGCTACGCTTTTTTGACTGGCTCTACCAACTGCATATTCCATAATGATGATTGGTAGTCCTAATAGGATTAAACATGCAATGTAGATGAGTACGAAGGCTGCTCCTCCATATTGTCCTACGATGTATGGAAATCGCCATACGTTACCGAGTCCTATTGCGCAACCTGCGGATAATAGGATGAAGCCTAATCTTGATGAAAATCTTTCTCTTTCCATACGTGTATTCCCCTTAATATAATGTTTCTATCATACCAAATTATCGAGAAAGTTCTATATAAAGTTATCGAAATGGATAGAAAAAATTGGGTTTGTGTAAACCCAATTTTGTAAACTGATTCATTAAGCAACTTTATTGATTGTGTTGTATTGTGAACTGTTGGTTAATACAACAATGACAGTGTCTGGATGATTTGCTTTGGCAATCTTATTTTGATCAAAGTGAATAAGCTTATCACCTGCATGAATAACGTTATCTTGTTTAACGAAGGCTTCAAAGCCATCGCCATTCATCTGTACTGTATCAACACCGATATGAATGAGTACTTCCATACCATCATTAGACTTTAATCCAATTGCGTGTTTTGTAGGGAATAACATCATGACTGTTCCATCAAATGGAGCGTATACATTACCATCAGTAGGCTGGATACCTACGGATTTACCCATTGTTTCCTCAGCAAATACTGGATCTGGAATCTGGCTTGCTGGAATGATTTTTCCGTTAACTGGAGCTTTGATTGTGCCTGCCTCTGTTGTGATAACCACCTCATCTGGAATCACTTCTTTAACTGCTGCTGTATTTGTTTCTTCTGTTGTCGCAACTTCATCATCCTTCCAGAAGAAGATTGTTAATAGGAAGGATACACCAAATGAGACAACCAACAAGATTGTATATGTCAGTGGATTAGAAGCGATGAGATATCCTGGGATACCCGTAACACCATTGGCTGTTGCGCCAATTTGGAAGATTGCGCCAACAAGGGCACCAACTGCGCCACCGATAGCCGCAAAGACAAATGGTTTCATCAAGCGTAGGTTAACACCGAAGATTGCAGGTTCTGTAATACCAAGGGAAGCAGATAAAGCGGAAGGAATCGCAACTGTCTTACGCTTTGCGTCCTTCGTCTTAATACCAACAGCTAAACATGCGCCAAATTGTGCGAAGTTTGCGGCGGAGGCGATAGGCATCCAAGTATTCAAAGCACCTGTACTTAACATACCTAACTCAATGGTGTTGTACATATGGTGTAATCCCATAACAACAGTGATTGGATAGATTGCGCCCATTGCTAGTGCACCAAATGGATTTGTGACTAGAATCGTTGCGGCAGATAATACCCAAGTTTCAAGTGTTGAGAAGACAGGTCCGATTACCATAAATGTAGCTAAAGCAGTAACTAAGACAGTCGTTAATGGTGTGACAAATAGATCAATCATCTCAGGGACAATCTTATGTAGTTTAATCTCTAACTTACTCATCAGATAAACAGAGATGACAACCGGAATGACATGTCCTTGGTATCCTAACTGATTGACCTGTCCTAGCGTGTAATTGCCAATCTTGAATAGGTTTCCAAATAGATACCAAACATCATATCCATTACCTGCATTCCAACCGTTGGTAAGTGCCGGGTGAACCATCATCAATCCAATAACGGCGCCTAAGAAGATATTTCCACCGAATACCTGTGCAGCTGAGACGGCTACGAGTACTGGTAAGAATGCAAATGAAGTATTGGCTGCCATATCCAAGAAAGCATACCAATCAGTGCTTGCAAATGTTGGAATGGCTTTACCAAGAGCCTCGACAAGACCCATCATCAATCCAGCAGCTACAATCGCTGGTAAGATAGGAACGAAGACATCACCAAGAGTCTTGATCAATTGACGCCACCATGGCATTTGAGATGCGGCAGCAGCCTTGGCTTCTTCCTTGCTGGCTACAGTTGCACCACTGACTTTGATAAATTCGTCATAGACTTTATTTACTGTACCAGTTCCGATAATAATTTGTAGTTGTCCTGCGGAATTGAAGACACCTTGCACACCTTCAACATTTTCCAATGTCTTTAGGTCTACTTTTGAATTGTCCGCAATCACAAGACGTAGACGTGTTGCACAATGTGCTGCACTGACGATATTATCTTTACCGCCAAGTGTATCAAAAATCTCTTCAGCACATTTTTGATAATTTAGTTCCATGAAATAACCCCCTAAACTTTATATATCAATATCACTAGATATATAACACGCATTTATTTTACAATAAAAATGCAAATAGAAAGAGTAAAGTAATACAAAATGAGTTTAATTGCGATATTAGAAGATTTAAATGTTGAAAAGGATAAACTAGAAGAGTTAAAGAAACCATTCATTGAGAAAGGTCATCAGTTCAAGGAATTTAATAAAACTACGGATGAGGATACACTTATCCAACAACTACAAGGAGTGGATGTTGCGATATTAGCGAATATGCCACTAAGTGATCGCATCATCCAACAAGCAAATGATTTAAAGTACATTGATGTAGCTTTTACAGGTGTGGATCATATTGGCTTACAAGCATGTAAACAAAAGGGTATCCATGTTAGTAATGCGTCTGGCTACTCCAATGAAGCAGTCGCAGAGTTGGCCATTGGTATGGCAATCACATTACTAAGAAATATAAGAGAAGTGGAACAACGATGCCGTAATCACGGTACAAAAGATGGACTTGTCGGTACCGAGATTAAGGGTAAGACAGTTGGTATCATAGGTATGGGTAAGATTGGAAGTCGTAGTGCAGAGCTATTCCACGCCTTTGGCGCAAACATTCTCTCACCAGAAGGACACCACCATGCCCAGAACTTATCCTATATACAATACGCTAGTGAGGAAGAACTCTATCAGAAATCAGATATCGTTGTACTACATTGTCCACTCAACGATTCAACCAGAGGTATGGTGAATCAAACAAAACTATCCATGATGAAGTCCTCTGCTATTCTAATCAACCTCGCTAGAGGTCCTGTCGTCAATACAGATGATTTAATTGAAGCACTCAACATAGGGGTGATTGCAGGAGCTGGATTAGATGTATTTGATACAGAACCACCATTATCTAATGACTTACCAATCATGCATGCAAAGAATACATTATTAACACCACACATTGCATACGCTTCTAAAGAAGCGATGATCACTCGTGCAGAAATTGTATTTAACAATTTAAAGGATTGGTTTGATGGTAAAGTAAGTAATCAAATATTGTAATAATGAAGATTCTTTACTTCTGTTTAACGCATACTAATATTATTTGGGATGTGGTTATTCGATAAGACTACTTTTATTGGGAGTAGTCTTTTTTTCTTGCATTAAGCGAATGTTAAGAACAAAGTAAAAATCAAAGTATTTACTTAATATTCACTTAATGATGATGTTAAATTGAACATGTTAAAATATTATCAAGTTATAAAGAAGGGGAAATAATATGCAAAAGTTATCTAAAGTTTTAATGGCTGGAGTGCTCTCCACTAGTTTGATTGCTTGTGGTAATAAAGCAAAAGAACTTTCATTTAAAGCCGGCACTTACACAGGTGAGGCGGATGGCTTCCATGGTACGATTAAGGTGGAAGTCACAGTAGATTCAAAGTCAATTCAAAGTGTCGTAGTTACAGAGAATAATGAGACCGAGGGAATTGGAAGTAATGCTGTAGAGAAACTACCAAGTAAGATTGTTGAGGCGCAAAGTTTGGCGGTGGATACAATTTCGGGTTGTACAATTTCAAGTAATGGCATTCTACAAGCAGTTGAAAATGCTTTAGAAGATTCTGGTGTTGATATGGAATTGCTAAAGAAAGAAAATACTGCTAGTAAAAAAGAAGTAAAAACAGAAGAACTTGAAACACAAGTTGTTATTGTAGGTGCAGGTGGAGCTGGTTTAACAGCAGCGTTACGTGCAAATCAGGAAGGACTTGAAACAATCGTCATTGAGAAGATGTCTTATGTCGGAGGTGCAACTGCAATGTCTAGTAGTTCAACTTTGGCACAAGGTACACGTACTCAAACAGAACAAGATTCTGCTGAAATGGCGAAAGAAGAATTACTAAAAGTTGGTAATTACAAAAATGATGATGTTCCTGTTACGATGCTTGCAGAACATTCTGGTGAAGCTGTAGATTGGCTTGATGATGAAGGTGTTGATTATGATGATGATACAGGTAAACCTAGTGCAGAATATCGTGTTGGACGTGCACGCATGCATGTATCAAAGTCGGGTGCAGGATTAATCAAGAATATTTATGAAGTCCTTGAAAAGAAGAATGTAAATGTGATGTTAAATACAGCAGCTTATGAGTTGATTACAGAAGATGGTAAAGTTGTTGGTGTCATGGCTCATGGCGAAGATGCAGATTATAAGATTCACGCCAAGGCTGTTATCCTAGCTACAGGAGGATACTGCTATGATGATAGATATATTTCTGATGAATTGAAGAAACTTCCTAATAGCGGTTCTGTTGCGAATACAGGTGATGGCTTGACGATGGTTGAATCATTAAATGCTCAGTTATTGAATATGGATTATGTTGCGGTAGCAGGACATGGAATTAAAAAAGGTAATTCCGCTCAACATACAAAACCACAATGCTTAACAGCATATAGAACAACAGGAACAATCCTTGTAAATCAAGATGGTAAGCGTATTGTGAATGAAACAGGATCTGATGCTAATCTGGTTGCGGCTATGATGAAAGAAGATCATGTATATATGTTGATGGATCAGGCTGCATTCGATGCATATACTTCAAGTGCTATTGAAAGAAAGTATTTTACTGAAGAAGATAAAGAACAGTGGTTAAATGAAAATGGTACTGGAATTACAGTATTTGCTCATGGAGACACATTGGATGAAGTTGCTAAAGTTGTTGATATGAATGCAGAAAATCTGAAGACAACTTTTGAAACATACAAGAGTTATGCAGTAGACGGTCAAGATACAGAATTTGGTAGAAAAGTAGGCGCAACATTAAGCGATGAAGGACCATACTACTTAGTAGAACAATGCTTACGTTATAGTACAACACTTGGTGGTGTTAAGATAAATGATAAATTGCAAGTAGTTAATGAAGATGGTAATGCAATTGAAGGCTTGTATGCTGCAGGAGAATTTGTTGGTGGCGTATTTGGAGAACATTTCCCACCATCAGCTGGAGTTGGTTGGGCTATGACAAGCGGTAAGTTAGTAGCTGAATCAGTTGCTGAAATGCTGAAGTAAAACAAAAACGAGTAGGATCGGTAAGGTACCGTATGATATTGCTATGCAAGATAAATGTAAAAAAGCTTACGAAAAAGCACAAGAAGATAAAGCATTCTACAATTGAGGTGGAAGATGAAAAAAATTAATATTTTCCTTATTAACATTCACAGCATGT
>JALENJ010000001.1 GCA_022767445.1 Erysipelotrichaceae bacterium
ATCGTTATCCATACCAGGATAATAAGTGCTTAGGTGATGCTTGCAATTTGGATGGAATAATCCACCAGATATAGCCGTACTTAACAAAGGTAAGTTAAGTTCATCAGCTTCTTCTGGTGTTCCTCCGCTATACACATCATCAACATACACACGCCCCTGCCACGGTTGACATGTTTTAGAACACATACCATACTTTGAAACCTTTACGGTATGTACACCTAACTCCTGACGTTTAGCACCGTCCGCATACATACCTATACGTTTATTCGTTGTACGTAGTGACATCTCTGAGTATGTTGCCATGTTGACGTGTCTACCACCTTTGTACACAACACAATTAATACCTCTAGTAAGAAAGTCATTACTGGCCATATCAACCGCTTTATCAAGTGTTCCTGCGCCACTTGCTAAATATGTTTGAGCATTGTAAATGACTTTGCGATACTCATCGTTAGCTTTACGCAGCATTGCGTGCTCAGCCTTTACTAGATCGCCAGTCGTCGCTTTAACTAAAGCCTGCACCTTACGGGAATGCACTCCAAAGAAGTTTGTTTCTTTTTGACCAAGAATGCAATTAAGAAACTGCTCATTGATTGCTTTGAATTCCGAAGAAAAAAGTCTTGGATTTTTCTTCTTAAATTCCTCCAAAGACTTTAATTGCTCAGCCTGCCATCTAGACCAGGTGAAACCGTATTTATTTTCTTCTTCATTGTGCCTTTTCCAATTTCGTTTCATAGATGAAATCAGTTCAAGCTCAATGCGTCTAAATGCTTCAGCAATATCGTAATCCATTAACTAAACATATCCATATCTGCAGGCACATTCGGCTCCGGCAGCTGCACTGCACCACTTTCTTCTGCAATGCGTTGTGCTTCTTCATCTTTCCAAGCATCTTCTTTAGATTCGCCATACATCTCGTCTAGCGCGGTTCTAATTGACATTACTCCGCCTTGCTTAGCCTTAGTGACAGTTTCGACAACAGCCTCAAACGATGGATTTGCATACTCGCCAAAATCAACATTCACATCAAGATCAAGCAATTGTGACGATCCTTTATTTGTCATACCGTCTTTCGTCATAAGCACACTTGTAATTAGCTTAGGAACCATCTCTGTAAAGGCCTCAATGATTGCGTTTCTTGTGTACAGAGTTGTTTTTTCTTTTTCCCGCTGTGCTTCAGCATTCTCTAACTTCTTTGTATCAATGCCTAATGTGGATGGGCTAATCAAGCCTTGTAGGCATAAGTCCAAATAAGTAATGTAACTCTGCAGATAGTTCTCTGTCGGAATTGAAGGCTGTACAACGCTGATTTGCTGTTTTGCATCCTCACCAATAGCATTTCCTGTTTTTATAAAGCGATCGTCAAAGTCATTTGGTGGTAAGTCCATTCCATTAGCGCCTTTAGGTACTAATGAATCAGGGATATACTTTGTCGCACGCCCTGCTCTGACCGCATCTGCCCATTGCGAAACAACCTCATCTAAAGCGTCGTATGAGTCCCTTTTCTTATCGAAAATCGACTCACCTCGACCTTTGTACATGGCTGATTCGAAGATAGAAAAAGGGATTGCCATCATAAAGCTTCCCTTTATTTTTGTTTCCTCGTTATACCCACCAAACTGCACGTCTACTAGGTCCTTTGTTTCTTCCAACTCGTACAAGTCTGTCTTATCTAAGCTGTATCCATTCACGTGAAATAGCTCATACTTAACATAGCCATATCCATAGCGTTCCTTTAGTAAGTACTTACGTGTTGTGCCTTCTTGAATCTTAACAGTCTTAAAAACAATCTCCACTAATCTTCCACGCTTGTGGATTAAATCAATCTTGTCTCCTGGATAAAACTCAATGATTGGCTCATCTGAAACATCGCTATCAACTGAAATTTTGAAAGCGCCATCCCCAACATACAGAGTATCTTTGATTGCTTGCTTAAACAGTTTCTTCAAATTGTTATCATCTGCAATCTTCTGCCATTCGTCATTACGCTCATTGACTTCGATTTTATTCAAATCACGAATAACAATATCCGTTAGCACTCTTACCGTTAATCCTGG
The DNA here is from genome assembly GCA_022767445.1 of Erysipelotrichaceae bacterium. Lineage (GTDB taxonomy): Bacteria > Bacillota_I > Bacilli_A > Erysipelotrichales > Erysipelotrichaceae > Bulleidia. The sequence goes on from JALENJ010000001.1 coordinate 2,058, forward strand.
CAAGCCTGTATGAATCTTGTGAATCGGTGTAGACGGCGTTGCTCCCCAGAATGTTGCATTCTTATTGCTAGTACCCTTTATTTGCTTATAAAGCGCCGATAATTCTGCTGGCTGACCACGCATCCATACTCGGTTGATTCCTGCGTTAAATTCATAATCGTAGGCTTCATCAATCGTTACACCTTCTCGATCAGCAGGTTTTATTTCAAGCCATGATTGAATCGCTTGCTTGATGTTCATTCCAATACCCATTGGTTACTTTCCTCCAATTCCTATTTCTCTCTTAAATGGCAACCAAGCATACTGATTTGCATTAATCGTATGATCGTTACCATCTTCAGGTTCATATTTGTTTTCCTTCCAGCTGTAGACTTCCATTTCGTGGATGTGATTCTTGCAGTGGTCTAATACCAGGTAATCACCTTTAGCAATCCAACCCAGCTGCAGGTTGATTCGGTCAATAATCTTTGTTTTCTTGTATGCTGGTATCACCTCGTAGATACTGCCATTCAAGCGTTTATATTTCTGCCATTCTGTGATGGTCGCTTGATCGGCTGAATCCAAGAACATGTACTTCGCATATCCCCACTTCTCTCGATTTCGTTCCGCAAAGTCAACTAATCTTTGTACTGTGTCGCTTGGAGCAATCGGAATCTGCAGATCTGCATTGTTGTAAACTTCTTCATCAAGCGTTATCAGTTTGCCGTTAAACGTTATTCCTTGGAACAGCATTGCAATCGTATCGGGTGATTTTTGTGAGTAGGCTGTATCAATGCCTACAGTGAAAACCTTAAAGGCATTCCTGAACTCGTCTTTGCCGCCTATTAGAGCGATTAATCGCTCGCATGTAATAACATTCGTCTTACGCTCAAAGTTGCTAAAAACGAGCCCTGTGGCTCTTCCACGAAGCCCTTTGATTTTATTCTTCCAAAGCTTGGTCCCGACTGGCACAGATTCGATAATCTGCTTTTTCTTTTCTGCAGATAATCCATAGTTATCATCGAAATTAAAAAACCAGTGTATCCAGTTTGGATGCTCCGGCTCGTTTAGGTCATTTAAAATCTCTTGTGGCGTTTCCTTTGTCCATTTCTGAATAGGACGGCAACGGTTGATGTATTCCTTGTATACAGGGAGTGATGGATCATCGGGGTTCAATGTCATCATGGTATAGTCTGCACGCATAATAGACTCGCGCACAAATTCCATGTTAGCTGTATTTACCTCATCAATAAGCAGACAACCGTACTGGCCACCTAATGCATCCTTCCATTTCTCTTTTGTGGAATAGCCAACGATAAAGACAATCTTGTCTCCAGTTGTAGCATGCACGATCAAGTGTGGCATCTTGTACTCTTTGGAGCCATTGCCGCGGTACTCAACCAAATCCCCGAAATCATCCAAAATCCCTAGGTCTTTGTTAATCAGGTTCTTTTCTACAGTACCTGTATCATCACCTGCGATGATGTGAAGCTTCTTAGGGGATTGCCAAACTTTCAAGATAAACTTGTAGACCCCAACGGTTGTCTTGCCTGCAGCAGTTGAGCCTTCAAGTGCTTCCAGTTCTGCATCATATTTTAGAAATGCTTTGAACTTAGGTGATAAGATTAATCGCAAATCGCTCATTCTTCATCAGCAACCTTCAATTGTTCGATTACATCATCAACCTTAGACTGCTTTGTTTCTAATCCACCTGACAGCTCGACTTTCTTTTGGAACATGCCTAGATGTTCACCTATCAGTTTCAAGGCCGTATTAGCGCCCTTGCTATCAAAGGTAAATTCTGCATCGGAATTAACATACGAATGCGAATCGGAATCCCACACCTTAACAGGAGTAGCTTGCATACATCTGTTTTTAACTTCAATAAGATCTTTAAGTACATCTGCTGCAGTTATCTTAGCCTCTTGAGCGATCTGTTTCTTCAGCTCACGCACGTACGCGGCAACGTTAGCATTTGTTAGCAACCTACTAGAATTAGCAGATGCTGTTCTATCGCTTTTACAGTTAGCATATACTAACTTGTAAGCGCGTATTGCATTGAGATCGACCACATACTCTTCGCAGAAACGCTTTTGCTTGTCTGTTAATTTCTTCATAGGCTTGCCCCCTTTCTACGTCATTGTCATACACACATTGGAAACTATCAGCCGGAAAGCTATATACACAAAAGGAGTACTTATTGAATAGTTTTAGGGTGATTTCAAATGTTAAGCTGATAGCTCCGAATGTGCATACGAAAAAAAACCACAAGCTGATTGCTCATGGTTTTCGCCTACGCCCATTATACACCTAAAAGTCGTGGGACATGTCCCAAAATTAAATTAGTTTATGTTTTGGATCAATTGCCAAAATAAATAAAATATCGTTTAAACAAAATCCAATAATAATGTACTGACCTTTTCCATTTGGCTTTAAATGTAAATGTATCAATTCATCCTTCGCAATTAATTGAACAGATTCAGGAAGAACCTCTATTAAATATCGATAGTCTTTATAATTTAGACTGCTCCCATTATTATGGGAAGAATAAGTTTTTAACGCCTTACTGATTGATATTTGATTCGAAAAATCAAATATAAATTTTTGAAAACAATCAATGAATATGTTTTTCTCAGTTCTACTATCGCCTCTAATTTCATCCATTGCATATTTAATACATTTATTTGATTGGTGAAGAAATCTAAGATCAACCATTGGCTGATCTTCTATTGTCTGAACAAATCTTTCCTTTTGCTCTGTAGGATTTGATACTTCTTGCTTTAATGTATTCCTGAGATTAAATGAATTCTGCATATTTTTCAGAATAATATTTAACAATTGCTTCAGAAGTAATTTCATTTTGAGATGGTTCAAACATATTCAAACCTTTTCTTGCATTTTTCCACGGGTCTTCACTATGTGTTAATGATTCTAATTCATCAGCCGTTAATTCACCATAAGACTCCCAGACAAACTGTAAAATCTTCTTTTGATCATCACTCAATTGTGTATTTAAATCATTTTTTACAAACTCTTTAAACTCATCTGCAATCATAATTTTACGCCAACCAAACTTTTTTAGTGAATCATATAGTTTTGGACAAACAGGCCCGTGTACCCATGCTTCGAATCTCACATCTGGAACAATATCAATTCCTAATGTAAGTAGACTCCACACTTCAGAATAAAAACATAATTTTTGAATCTTCTTATGGCTCATGTTCGCCTTTTCTACAAACCATTGAGCAATTAGGACAATGTCTGAATTTGGATGAATTTTCGGATTTTCCGCACTTAAAAATTTCTCCATAGTTAATCTCCTTTTAGTTCGTTCTACAAACAATCAAAGCAAGAAACACTATCATTGCATCCCTTGCTAGTCTTACATTCCACACCATTAATATATCACGGTTTTTAATTTTTTGGTGATTTTGCCTAATTTTTAATATTTACTTGATTATTTTTAATAACACTTCATCTAATTTTCTAGACATCGTGCTTTTACCATTGTATGTGTTCTGTGCCAACTCCCTTAGAGTCTTCTTATACTTGTACCTCTGCTCAATAAGTTTCAACTCCTCAGCGTTCAGCTTGTTCAACTTCACCTGCACTCTGCCAATCAAGTAAAGCAGCTCTGGCTTCTTTTTCATCAGCTCATCCTGCTCTTGAAATAAATCCAGCATATTAAGATTACTGTAAATTTTAGTGCCCTTCTGGTACTTCGCCTCATCAGGACTCATGATCCTAGGACTCCCAATCGAAGTAAGCTGCGCATCAATCTCGGCGATGCGCTCGTTCACAGCTTCAAGTTGTTTCTTGTATTCGTAGTGATTTCTAAGTTCCCTATCTATCACCTGCAGATCGCTTCTGTCATGGTAATCATAATCAGTCATCTTCATCGTCCTCCGTAAAAAACAGTTTCTTAAAATCCTCTTTATGCCGAATGAAATGTATAGTCATTGCCATCAAAATGACTATAAAGACACATGCCGCTACCGCTAAGATAATCAGAACTGCCTGTGCTAAATAAATCAAACCTGTCATAACACCCTTTCATAAGTTTCTTCAAATATATCCGGCTTGCATGGATAGTACTCACCGTGTACGCCTTTGATAATATAATCACCATCAGTCACTTTCATATGTCCTTCTAATGTCTTTACGTAATATTCATTGTCATGTGGATTATAGTCCAACACGCCACAGAAACTTAATGCTTTGCCAATATGCACTTTTTCATATTTAATTGCTTCAATTACCACTGGTTTCTTTCTGTATTTCATTTTTCACTCCAATCAATAAAATTCACCACATAAAAATCTGTAACCGTTTATATTTTCGTTATATCTAAAATCTTCGGGATTGCTGCAACTTTGCTTTTTTGCAACCAATTCAAGAAAATCATTAACGTCTATAACTTCATCATATTCATTCATAATTATTACATTGTTATTTTTTAACAGTTCCTCCCACTTTTCATAAGTGTTTAGTTCCTCACCATCGAAATAATTCTCGTATGAGTTAACATGATGAAATAAGAACTTCCATCCTATTGATAACTTACCGATATGAATGGGGCTGCGGTAAGTCGGCTTCTTGCTTACTGCGTAATAATTAGTTCCCATTATCGTTGCTCCAATCCAGTGCCTGACCGCAACGATAACAATAATTTGACAATTTCCCGCCAGTGAACTCTTTACCACAAGTAGGACATACATAAGTTTGAACATATCTAATTTTTTGCTCATTTGATAGCTTAGCTTTCTTCGGTGTAGCCTTATCTACTAATTCCTGTAATGCTTTAGCTGATTTAAATAGACATACATTTTCTTGAGATGTCTGTATGTATTTTATCAAATAATTTTCGTATGCCCATTCTTTCAGAAATTCTAATGCTTCTTGATATTTATTCATGTTCAAGCATCTCCATTATTTCATCGACTGTTTCACTAACCTTTATCCAATTTTCATCATCCTGTGAAAGATAGACTTTTACGCATTTTAAAGGAGTATCATCTTCCATAATTGAATCTTCTTTAAATTTGCAAATGTCAGCTCTTCTTACACATATCATTTCCTTGCTTTTAACATAGGTTAATTTTATAAAATCATTCATAACCCCAACTCCTTTAAAGAAACAATGCTTTCAATTTCTTCTTGGACAGAATTATCGTCATAATATGAAGCAAATTCATTAAGATCCCAATATGCAACGACATATCTACCATCTGCTAGTTTCAATAAATATTTTTCATCTCCATTAAACGGAAATGGTTGTAATTTTGATTTTTGCTCTTGTGCTAATACTTTTTCTTTCTTCATCTTATTTATCCACCTTTATATCTAATAGTCCGCTCTCTAGTACTTCTGGTAAGAAATGAATTTCGTATGCTGAACGTGATACATCAGCACCGCCGACATCTTCCATAACGTATGTTGTGTCATCGTTTAGATAGATTAAATGCTTGTAGTATGTTTCGCCATCTTTTACTAAGACATTCAACTCTTTTGTATCTGAGTCTGTTTTAATGCTCATTACACCTGTCATCTGCATTAAGACTTTGTCAGTACGTGTGTTAAAAACAGTGATACGTCTTGTGATATTGAAACTATCTGCATCTTCTGTAAAGTTGTGTCTTACAGTATCCGCTTGTGTGCATCCTGTTGTAGTTAATAGTGTTGCTAATGCTAATGCTTTAATTATTTTCTTCATAAGTTTTAATATTGCTCCTTTTCGTTTTCAATATTTACGTTAATTTTCGTGCGATATGAGTTAGACAAATTATCAATAATGCTCGAATAAAATGCAGATACAAATTTGTCCATAGTTGCTTTCTTCTGCATTTCCTTTTTTATTGCTTCGCGAATTACAGGCTTTTTTTCTTCTATCGTTTCTTTTGCAATTTCAACGATTTGTTCTTTTAACTCTTTGTTTACTAAATGTTGTAATAACGGTTGTGTCTTGGTATATGAACTGGTTGGTATTCTTCCGTTCTCATCAACTTGTTTGTTTAAAACTTCACTAACGATTGCACCGACTAGATTTTCATTACCTAAAGTCTCAACCATTCCTTGCTTTATAATTTCTTTTGTTAAATTCTTGATGTATTCTGTATCGAGTTGTAAACTCATTCCCATTAAATTTTTTTCCATAATTTATTTTCCTTCTATATAAGTCTTTCTTATCCTTTCTGTTTATAAAATTAGACTTTGCTGTACGTCTTTTAATATTTTCTGCTTTGCTAATTTGTAATAGTCTTTCTTGATTTCAAAACCATAACAAGATCTATTTATTTCTGCACATGCCCTTAGTGTTGAACCACTACCAGCACACGGATCTATCACAACATCACCCTCATCTGTAAATATTTCTATTAGTTGCTTCAATAACTGTACTGGTTTCTGTGTGGGGTGTATTTTCGGTGTTGTTGTATCTCTTTCCCACTTAAACCAGTTGAATATCATGCGATTGTTGTTATTAAATTTCGGTAATTTATCACGGTACAAAACAACCGCATACTCAGTAGCGCCGACTATCTTCATATTTGCTTTTAGGACTTGTCCTGAATAGTTTTTTACAAATACTAGTGGATAACTTTTCATAAATCCGTACTTCTTCCCATACTCAATAATTTGTTGCATTTGTTCAAAGGCACAGAACACGATCATTGCCGGTGCTTTTCCGACTTCTTTCGGCTCTTTAATTAGCATCTTTGAGCAAAAGTGCATGTATTCAGGAATTCTGAAGTAGCCATCGGTATCAAAGAATGATGATTTTGCCTTTTTGCTTTCACCGTTCTTGTTATCGCCGTCCACATACCATTGGGGACTGCTTGCGTATGCATTTTCAGCAAGGTTATACGGGATATCGGCAATAACCAATTGCGCCTTTGGGATTTGGTAACGTTTGTAATTTTGAAAGCTATCGTTAAATAGTTCTATTTTCTGCTGTTTTGTTTTCATACGCTTTATCCCATACCCTTTCTATTTCTTCATCTGTTAGTGGTGTGTTATCTGCGTATGTGTTCCACCACTTCACTAATTCTTCTTTTGTATCAACATCATGTGTAGCAATCAGTACAGCGCAATCTAGCAATATTTCTCTTCTTATTCTCTGTGTCCCAGCTATTGCTAGTGGTTGCTGTTTTTCTTCTAGCATCTGCCCCCACATGTACTCAGGCATCGCCATGACCTTTGATTTTAATTGTGCTGCTGTAGGAGGATAGTTTGAGTTACCACTCTTGAAGTAACTATCTAACGCTCCTGCTACTGCAATCTGATCAACATCTGCAAGTGTGATTACAAAAGAGTTAAAAATATCAATAATTTCCTTTTTTGTTTTTCTTGCGTAGTACTCCGGATATCTTACTCGCAAAGTTTTCAACAAATTTCTTACTTGTGATTTTTCCAATTTTCGAAAATCCTCCTAATATAGATAAAAGTTGCAACTTTCGCCAGCACACACTATTTATATTTCTTATATATGTATGCACTATCTATATTTCTTATTATTCTTATACTTCTTTATATTCTTATCTTTCTTATATTCTTATATTGCTGTTAGCTCCCTGTTAGCTCCCTGTTAGATTCCCTGTTAGATTCCCTGTTACCCTGTGAGTCTGTGGCTTGATATTTTGCGTAATTTACTATCGTTATAAGCCTTCCACACCCTGTTAGTTCGTCTGTTATTTCCCCTGTTGATTTTAGGTGATTTAGTGCAGTGCGTACATTCATGCATGTTAAACCTGTATTTTTAGATAGCGATGGTAAGGATTCAAGAACTTGACCTTTTTTTATTTTGATTGTTCTAAATTCTTGTTCTTCATCCAGCCAACTAGCACGCAATAGCAGATAGTGCCACAAGTGCGCAGTATTAGGGTCTTTAAACCATCGCCAATTCAGCAATGAACGATAATCCTTAATCCATCCACTATCATTTCTACTCATACTTCACCTCTTAGAACGGTAAATCATCAGAACTTACATCTACGTTAGGAAGATAATCGAAGTCTGACATTTGCTGCGGTTTTGGTGCCTGTGTTGGTTTAGGAGCATATGTTTGTTCCTGCTGTCTTGGCTGAGTGCTGTGTAACAAATTGACTGAATTAGCTAATACTTCAACCACATACACCCTCTGACCATCACGATCATAGCTGCGTGTCTGTAGCCTTCCTTCAACGCCAACTGTATCGCCTTTGTGCGCATAATTTCCTAGAAAATCAGCACTTCCACGCCATGCAACACAGTTAATAAAGTCTGCTGATTGCTCGTTATTGTTCTTCTGCGCTTGCGATAATCGTCTATCGCACGCAACTGTGAATGAAGCAACGGATAATCCGCTTTGTGTTTTTCTGAGTTCAACATCCTTAGTTAGTCTACCGACCAAAACCACACTGTTGATCATTGGCAATTCTCCTTATTTATTTCTGACAATCTCACTACAACTCTAGGATTGTCATCATATGCTTTGTATACATACAGCTCTGTTACCTGCTTATCGTCCAAGAACGCTACGCCATTCAAGCTATCAAGAATAATCTTGGCAATGTTATCGGAATCAGGTTTAACAGTTGGAAGCAATGTACATGCGATTGCTTCGCGTTGCTTTTTCTTACTGAATGATTTTGGAATTGGGAAGTATGCAAGTATCTGAGCCTTTAATGCTGTATCAGTTGGCTGATATCCAATCGGCAATGATTCTTGTGCACAGAATCTAACTTTTCGCTCATAATCTGCTGTATCTTTTGGGGTATAAGTGAAACCACGCTTTGTAAAACGTGGTCTCCCTTTTCCCTTTGGTTCACCTGGAACGGTAATGATGATGTCATTCATGGATTTCTCCTGTTTCTGCATCGATGATTTGTGATAAGTCAATATCATTCTTAACTTCTTCCATATGATCAGAAATCGAGGATTTAACTGTTTCATCCGTATTGATCTTCGAAACTAACTCTGTGGAAAGTGGTGCATATTTTAATGCTTGTTTTAGAACTGTTTTCTTTGCCATGCTTTCAAAGTCTGATTGCCATGGCCCATTATTGAAAGTTTTTGAAAACTTCTTCGCATGCTTTAATACATCATCATGAGACATTACTTCAAAACCATATCCACCATTTGTATATTCAATAACCGCATAGTATGCAGTAGGGTTTCCACGATTGCTCATTGCTGGAACATGCACTAAATCGGAATGCAACCCTAACTCATACTTGAATTCATCATTTTCATATACTGTTTCTGTGCGGATGGTTTTTATTTGTCCTGAATTGTACGCTAGTTGTAATAGTCCTTTATATCCAAGTTGGAATTGACAACTATTTCCATAAGGAATTAAGTATGCTTGACCTAAAGGTGTATTAGGCTCTAGTCCTAATTGTGCACTCTGCATCATTGCAGATAAGAATGTTGATGGTGAACATGCCTGTAACTTAGGATTGTTAGATACTGCAGATAATGTGATACGTGTAAAACGCTCTGGAGTAATTGTTGAAGGAAGAGCCTTCTCAATCTCCGGTTTCATGATTGCAATATAGTCTTTAATTGTTTTATTTTGTGTTGATACTCCAGCTTTTGATACTGTTGCTGGTGCCTTAGCTGCTTTAATTTCTGTCATAATGTTTTCTCCTTGATTTTTGTTATTTTGAATACTCTTGATTGAGTTGTTTTTAGATATTTTTGGTAAATATCTGGATGCTCACTTTCTAATCGTTTGGCATCGATTGATGATCTATTTTGCGTTTTCCATGAGATTTTGTACGCGGCTGTGAATCCGCCTTCATGCTCACCAATCTCTGCTTTAATTTTGTTTTGATACTCCGCTTTGATTTTGTTTAAAGCATCTATCTGTACATCTACATCTTGAATGGATTGTAAGCATTGTGTGACTGTGCTTGAGTAGCTTAGATCAATCACATCTTGTGTATCATTTTGATATCGTTTCTGGAGCGCGTTAGATGTGCTTCCCGAGCCGTCTATATCTGGGGTAGTATTATTTACCACCAAATCCCAAAACGCTTGTTCTGCGCTTAATAACGCGTCTATATGCTCGTCATTTCGGTCAATCTGTAGGATATGAAATTGTGTGTTGTCTTTTTTGACTGCGATGTACCACTTTTCGCACCCCGTCAGCATCATGTAATGCATGCACTGCCAGTAGTACTGTGGCGGAATCTCTCCATCCTGATAAGCCGTCTTATTCCAGGCAGATGTTGTCTTACACTCCAATCCAGCATTTTCACCAACGACCATACGATCAACATGTCCAGCTAAGAATGGATATTCTTTGCAAAGGTATGTCATGTTAGAACGTCGTACAGATTTGCTTGTTTCTAAGCAGAATCGTTTAGCTACGATTTCCTCTTCTTCTGTACCAAACCAAACCTGTAGCTTATTGCTAATATCATCTGGTTCAAGCTGACCAGTTTTCTCAAGCCATAATTCATATTGAGATTTCCACGGATTGACATTCATTATCGTTCCAGCATCACTTCCACCAATAAACTTATGTCTATCCTTTGCTGGATCTCCGCTAAATGGCTTTTTATAAAGTGTTAATTTTTCCATTTGATTTCCTCGTATTTCTTATTCCAATTGAGTTCTGCATTCTCCATTGCTTCATCAAACATCTCTTCATATTTATCTTCTTCAGATGTGATAAATGATGGGAAATCTTCTTCTATAATCACTAGATCACTCTTCATCTTCTGTATCATCTTCCTTTTCCTCTATATCCTCCGATGAGCAAAATGGGCATACTGGATAAGTCCGATAAGAATAATCGTGATATCCCTTTTTCCATTTCATATCGTCATCTGCAAATGTTCTTTGACAGTGTTCGCATATCATCTTCATAGCCTTACTCTGCCATCTCCTCTGCAGTTAAAGGACGTTGAGAATAAGAGTATTGAAGAACGGCGTTACCTAGCATGTATGCGATAAATGCAAGCCCTAGAAACACAGCTAATGCTGCTTTAATTGTGTTTTTGATTGTCTTCATGGCTTAATTCATCTTCTATCAACTTTCTAAGGCCATCAACTAGCTTTTTAGCTTCCTGTTCGATTGCTTTTTCAAGTTCTTCATTGTTTAGCTTGTTGTTTGGAATCTTTCCTTTTTTGGCGTAATCTTCCGCTTTCTTGATTGCCTCTTCTTTACTTCCGCAATCTTTGCCACACATATATGCGTTCTTTGCGATTAAATTTGCTAAATTCTTTATTTTTGGATGTTCATCTAAGTATGATAGAAGCGTTGCGAATTCGCATGCGACATCTATTTCTTTTCCTTGTACTGATATGGCGATTGCTCCCTTGTGATTTTCTACTGTAATCATTTTTTTACTTTTCTCTCTTTCTTTGTTAGAATTTGAGTGACATATTTCTGATGTCACTTAAGCGCTCTTTCTTTAGACGGTTGGTGCGCTTTTTTAATATCCAAGTGCTGCATAGTCTCTGATCCTCTTCTCATCAATCCTTGCCCAGGAAACAAAATCTCCTGTAGGAACCTGTCTTCGATACAGTGGCTGCTTGTACTTTGTTTCGAACCACTCGCGGAAAGCGGTAATCATTTCCATAGCTTTCTGTTGCCCACAGGCCTCTAAGATCTGTACATCGCGAACTGTGAGATGTGGTTTTGCTAAAATCGCTAATTTATCCTTGTTTGTATACATGACGCTCCTTTCTAGCTTCCTAAAAACTTGTTGATGAAGTACTGCTGGCCTTTACCTGTTACAGTGACAGTTTTTGTGGTGATATTTACTCCATTACCATCCAGATGAGTACTTTCTTTAATTTCAAAAATTCCTTGTTCAACGTATCGCTGTTGTGGCATATTCCAGTCAGCTCCTTTTCTGCTGCTTAGAAAGCCTTCATTTCTCAACTTTTCAAACAATCTATTCTGTCCGATTTGATAACCGTTCTGTGTAAGTATCTTGGCTAACTGACCGATTAAGATTGATGTTTTAGAACTCGCTACCGCATCAGCAAATAGTGCTTTAGGCTTCATTTCTTGAATGATGATTTCCTTTTGCTTTAACTGCTCACCTGCTTGTAGAAGCAAATCAGCGAGTGATTGCGGATTGTGGGTGATGTCGTACGCTTTCTCATCCGTTAGATAAACACCGTGCTTTCTGATTGCTGGCAACACTTCAGATGTGACCCACTTTCTGAATTCTTTAGCGTTTGGCTTATCGCTTCTTAGAATGACTGCGTATAGTCCGCTTTCTGTGATGACAGTAGTATTCTGAATTCTGCCAAGCGCATCGATGATATGAGTCTGACTCACCTCATCTCCCTCTAGTCTTTCTGCAACCCTACTAGGTGTCGTTAGTCCTAAAACGTCGCATACATCTTTCAATACCCAATATGGCTGATTGTTTAGTTGTACTGTTCGTACAGGTAGATTTTGAAAATTGAATGTTTGTAAATTGTTCATGCTATCTTTTCCTTTCGTTCCTTAAGTGCCTTGATAATTTGCTCACACAGTTCCTTTGCTGTATTTGCTACCTTTTCAGCATCTGAATTCTGTACCCATCTCTGTTGTGAATATCCGTTCATCATGCACGCAATACGTTGTATATTCGTCCACTGATAGCTTCCAGCTAATTTCTGAACTTGCTTCTCGTACTCATACTGAACGGCTTTCATTGCCTTTTTAACAGGGCTTACCTGTCTTTCCCTTTGTTGACCCACCATCTCTTGCGTGAGTTCTGCTTTGATTTGTTGTTTCAGTTCTTCAAATTGTTTTTGTGTTAGTTCCATATAAAAAACCTCCTATGTATTTTCTGTTTTTTGAAAATCCATACGAGGCGTGGTATTATTACCCTGTCCCGTATGGGATGATGCGTATGGTTCGGTGTTCGTCGGCAAACTTACTTCCGTTCCATACTTTTTTATTTCCGATTAATTAATCGGCGTACACACTCAGATTGACTAACTCCTTCTTGCTTACACATTTCATTGAGCTTTTTTAAAGTATCTTCATCAACTCTTATAGTCAATCTAATGTCTTTGGCTTTCCCTATGATGGGTCTGCCCATTTTCTTTTCACCCGACATATACCCCCTTTCCACTTACTTTTGTTCGTCGGTAAGTATACTATATACTTTTGTACGTCAGTAAGTCAAGAGGCTTATATGGATTTTCTATTTAATTTTTAAAGAACTATGATTTTTGTACTTTCTAACCCCCCCTATAATTGAGATGAAAGGAGGTGAAATCTGATGTTAAAATATAACGTTGATTCAGCACGCCAACTTGCAGTGGTGCTTGCTGAAAAAGCAATTGAATCAGGTCTTTTCCCTACAAGAAATAACGGCGAGGAACTAGCAGTAGAAATCACAAAATTTATTCGATATGTTGCTGATGACCTCTCGTCCGATATTCCGACCAAAAACGACTAAACGCGATTTGATTCAAAAAGTTTTGCAGTTGCTTCAATTACTGCTGGTAAAATGCTTTCAGTCTGCATACTGGAAGCATTTTTTAATTCTGCTTTTATCCAGTCACATAATTCATTGATTGTTTCGTTTATTTTGTTGTTCATGTTTTCTCCTTTCCTTACTGTGATTGCTCCTTTTTGTTGATGTATAATCAACCTGAAAGGAGGTTATAATAATGCGATTGAATGCTGATTGTGTGAGAGACGTTATGCTGTTTTTAGAAGAAAATTTAGAGCTTGTATCGTTTCTCGAATGCTCAAATATCGAGATTAATTACAATAGCAGTGATGTCACTTACACTTGTGCAAAGTTAATTGAAGCGGGATATCTTATAGGCAATACTACAGTTGACCTTAGCGGGCACATGAAAGTGGTAATCAATTCCATCACTTGGAATGGTCATCAATTCTTAGACAACGTTCGGAGCAATACTGTTTGGAATAAGACTAAAGAAACCGCCATCAAATTAGGTTCTGTATCTGTCTCATTCCTTTCAAACATTGCCGCTCAAATCATTGCAAATGTTATTAGCGGAAAAATTCAAATCTAAATCTTTTTCATTTGTAACGATTCGAATCATTAGATGTGTTGTTTCAGAAGCACATCTTTTTATTTCATAGCCCATAACATTTTGTAGTTCTACATCATCAATAAAGATTCTTCCGATACCGTCATGATCCTCAATTCTTATTTTTTGCTTGGTCATCGATATATCCTTCTCCTTTCTACTTCTGTCTAATTTATTAGTCTTTCGATTCAAGAAAAAATATCAGATATCTTTAGATCAAGTGCATCAGCAATCTTTTTTAATGTTATCGCTGTTGTATTACCGGCCTTATCAGACTCAAGATTTACTATAATCTGTCGAGATATTCCAGCCTTTTTCGCGAGTTCTTCCTGAGATAGTCCGAGCTTTTCTCGCCATTCTTTTACTTTGTATTGCATCTCTGTTCACCTCCTGATAAAAGTCTAATAAGTTAGACTTTAAATGTCAAGCAAATTAGTCAAAAAGATGTATAATAAATTTAACAAAGAGGTAAACGCATGAAATTAGGCAGAATACTAAAAGATTTTAGAAATCTTCATAAAATAAGCATGGAAGAAATGGCAAAAAGGTGTGGAGTAAGTAAAGCCTATATAGGTTTTATTGAATCTGGAATAAACCCTTCTACTGGAAAGTCATTAGCTCCATCAATAGACACACTCAAAAAACTTGCTAATGGAATGGGTATGTCAATTGATGATTTAATCCCCCTAATGGGTGATGATGAAATCAGCTTATCTAATGAGCCCGACCCATCCAGCATCCCAGGCATTATTCCCGTTCGTAAAATTAAAAAAATTCCTATACTCGGCATAACATGTGCCGGAGACGGTGTATGGTGCGAAGAAAATTATGAGGATTATATATCTGTAGATAATCATATCAAAGCGGACTTCGCTTTACATGTTCAAGGTGACAGTATGATAGACGCAAATATTCATGATGGAGATATCGCTTTTTTTCAAAAAACAGATGTTGTAGACAACGGAAATATTGCTTGTGTATTATTAACAGAAACAAATGAAGTAATGCTTAAAAAAGTCTTACTTGCTAATGATACTGCGATACTACAACCCTGTAATGATGAATATAAATCTATCATTACAAATGATTTTATTGTACTTGGTTTGCTAAAAGGAATATATAAAGAAATAAAACAATAGGTGAATTTCATTAAGAAAAAATTAGGAGAAAAAATCATGGAAAAACTACCATCTTACATTATCGGAATTATCGTTTGGTCATTTATTATCTATTTTGCTTATAAGTATTATACTGATCCAATGCGTAAGTATAAAAAAGAAGCCAAAATTGCATTTAAACGAGAAGAAAAACTGAAAAAACTTGAACTACGAAAAATTAAAGCGCAAGCAATGGCACAAGCTGTTGTTGAACGTAAGGTCAAAGGACACTCTGACGCCAATTTCGTTAAACATGCTATTAGCTCTGCTCATCAAGGTGAAAATGTAGCCCGCTGTCCAAAGTGTGGTTCAGTAAGCATTAGCGGAAATAAAAAAGGATTTGGAATTGGTAAAGCAGTTGTTGGGGCTGCAGCATTAGGACCGATAGGCTTGGTAGCAGGAAACGCTGGTGCAAAGAAAATTAGATGTACATGTCTAAATTGCGGGCATCAATGGTGGGCAGGGCAAAAGTAAGGAGTAATAAATCGTGGACAACACATATAATATTTTTACCGTTGAACGTCGTATCGATATAAAAAAGGAATGTATTCGCATCCTGAGAACTTGTAAGGATAAACGTTTTTTTTACCCAATAGACACTTTTGAATATAATTTTTATAATTTATTTCTTAATGACTCTCATATTGATATGGCGTATGCATCTATGTATATAAAATTTAACCTATTCACAATTTTTAATAATATAATCGAAACTTGGAAATATAGGAATTCAGCCACAAACATAAATGAATATTTTGAAGATTTGGGCATACAAGACTTTAATAATCCATTAGATGACTCTCAGTCGATATTGATACTATTAACAATTACTAATCTTTTGGATTATAGCAAGAACTGTTTAATAAACATTTTTCTCTCTGACCCAGATGACGAACCCTATGATTTTGAACCATATCTAAGTCTGCTTACTAATTTATATGATAATTCAACAAAAATAATTAGGCAAAATATTGATTATGCCATAGAACAAATCAACTATAAAATTTCGGATTATGGAGAAGATAGAAAAATTTTTACTAAACGTGATGCTGACGTTGATTCTGTGCTAGGTGTTGATATTAAATTGGATCAGTATCTATTAGGTTATTTAGATATACAAAATCAAGACAATATCCAATTCAAAAAACATGCTTTAAAAGCAATTGCTGATTATCTTGAACCACATACACAAAAATTCAACGGAACAACGATGAAAAGTCTTTATGATACTTTTGCGTTTTCAGTAAATAATATGGATATTCGTCATAATAATGAATCTCAGATAAATTTAAATAACTCCGAGCGCAAAGAAGTTTATGACAAAATTTTCCGAATAGGGATACATTTGATTCGAGATTTAAACGTGCGGGAAATCAAAAAAGAAATCGATCAATATAAACCGAAATAAAAAAATCCGACTGCTACCAACAGTCGGACGGCAGTAAACTCACAACCAATGTGCTTTTACTATACTCAATTTTAGCACAGATCATACAGAAAGGAAGTGATCGCTATGGCAACCGCACGCAAATCATCAACATCCAAGAAAGTTTCATGGGAAGCCAGGTACTACGTAAGAAAACCGGACGGCAGTCTGGCATATAAGATCAAAAAAGGGTTTTCCACAAAGTCAGAAGCCCAGGCATACGGTATTGCACATGAGCATGAGTCTTCTGTTTCTTCAAGCACTACGATGCTGCAGATGTTCGAGCTGATGAGTCAGTCCAACAACGCCAGCAAGACGACCACAGACACGCGCAGGAACCGCCTTCTTAAGTATGCTGATACGATCATCAACCAGCCAATGAATCGCGTCACCAAGGCTGTATTGCAGGCCTGGAGAAGCGATTTAGAAGCAGATGACCGAATAGCTACGGCAACAAAAAATGATCTTATCGGCTTTGTGAAGCAGATTTTCGTTTTTGCGTATAACACTTATGATTTCTACGATTCCGCAAAAGTACTAAAGCCCTTCAAAAAGACGTTGGACGACTCCCACGAGATGCACATCATTACTCCGGAAGATTTTAACAGAATGATTGACTTTGAAACGGATGAAATTATCAAGGCGATTCTGATCTTCATGTTCCGCACCGGATGCCGTAAGGGTGAAGCCAGAGCACTGTATAAAGAGGACTATGATCCGGGTTCTAAAAGCGTACACATATATAAATCCATGCGTCGCTATGAATCTTCACTCAAGACGACCAAAACAGCGGGTTCTGTGCGTCGCATTCCTCTGGATGATAAAACTATCGAGATTATCAAACCCCTGCTTAAACGCCACGGAAAGTGGCTGTTTGGCGATACGACAACCGTATGCCTCAGTACTTTGCAGGATCACTTCAAAGCAGATCTGAGGGCAGCCGAGCTTCCGGATATGAGGCTTCACGATCTGAGGCACAGTCACGTATCCCTCTTATGGGCAAACCATGTACCTGTACCGGAGATATCCAAGCGTATCGGCCATAGTTCTCCTGCACAGACGATGCAAACATACGCTCACATTTTCGACAATAACCAGAGCGCAACACTGGCGGTTTTAAACAGTTTTTAGTAAAAAGTGCTAACTTTTTGCTAACGTTTTTTCATAAAACATAAAGAAAAGCCCTTAAAATAGGGCTTTTTAAGACTATGGTGCCGCTTAGCAGAATTGAACTGCTCGTTCATCCTTACCATGGATGCGTATTACCACTATACTAAAGCGGCTTAGCCTTTATATCATAACAAACTATATTCAAAAATCAATAATCGTTATGATTTTTGAGTTCGTCATATACGACATGTAGTGGTAGGCCCATAATTGCATAATAATCGCCACGAATTTCTTTGATATATCGACCACCAATCCCTTGGATTGCATACGCACCTGCTTTATCATTTGTCTCACCAGTGTGGATATATTCCCATATCTCTTCATCACTCATTTTTACAAAGTATACATCTGCTATGCATGCATACTGAAAGCACTTTTCACTACTCAATATACATAGACTAGTTACTACCTGACTTTTATGATTTTGTAGATTCTTTAGCATCGTAAATGCTTGATTATCATCGGCAGGCTTTCCCATGACTTTTCCATTTAGTAAGACAAGCGTATCACTGCCAATGATAATATCCTGTGGATGTCTTGATAGAACTTCCTTCGCTTTTCGATAGGATAGATTCTTGCTTTCATCAACAATATCACCATGAATATCTATGGTCTCATCGATATCTGCAGGATCGCATGTAAATGGAAATCCTGTCTTTTCTAATAGTTCTTTTCTTCTTGGACTTTGGGATGCTAAAACAATATTTTTCATATATGTATTACTCGATAGTATTTTATTAGAAAATGACAATAATTGAAAGCACTTACGTGATATAATAAGAAGTGAGATTGAAAGGAATATCGTATGAATAAACCTACATTAGTAATTTTAGCTGCCGGTATGGGTAGTCGTTATGGTGGAATGAAACAGATTGATGGAGTTGGCAATCATGGTGAACCTATCATTGAATTCTCTATCTATGACGCAAAAGAAGCTGGCTTTGAAAATGTTGTACTCATCATTCGTCGTGAACACGAAGAAGCTTTCCATAAAGCATTAACAGATCGTGTCTCAAAGGGTATGAACGTTAAGTTTGCTTACCAGGATATCAACAATATCCCAAGTGATCTTAAGGTTCCTGAAGAACGACAAAAGCCTTGGGGAACAACACATGCATTACTTGCATGCAAGGGTGTTGTGGATGGACCATTCGCAATCATCAACGCTGATGACTTCTATGGTAAAGACGCATATAAAGTGATCTATAACTTCCTAACAACACAAGTTAGTGATGATCATTATGCGATGGTTGGATACGCTGCCAATAACACTCTTACAGATCATGGAACAGTGACACGTGGTGTATGCCAAGAAGATGAACAAGGTAATCTAACAAGCATCGTTGAGATTCAAAAAATTGCTCGTCAGGATGGTAAAGTTGTTTATGATGAAAATGGTACCTGGAAAGAGCTTGATCCAAACGCACTTGTATCCATGAACTTCTGGGGATTTACTCCTAAAGTATTTGATGATATGGACAAGTATTTTGATGAATTTATCCATGCAAACATTGATCAAAATCCAATGAAGTGTGAATATGTCATCCCAACAACCGTTGGTCAGATGGTAAAAGATGGCGTATGTTCTGTTAAGGTACTATCCTCTAAGGACCAATGGTTTGGTGTTACATATCAAGAAGATAAACCAATTGTTGTTGAAAAGATAGCACAGATGAAAGAAAAAGGAATTTATCCTGATATACTTTGGAAATAAGTGATACCCGTATGAATTATCATACGGGTATTTTTTACATATATTGTCTTAGGAAGCGAAGTACATTGCGATATGCAATATCTTTGATTTCCTCTTGTGTAAATCCGACTGTTTCTAGGCCTTTGATGAAGTTTTGTGCTTGTGATGGTCCATACATATTGTGTTCTTCACCATCATTGTAGTATTCTCCAAAATCAAAGCCACAAGCCACATGTCTAACACCTACTAAATCTGCTATGTATCTAGCATGTTTGGCAAGATGCAGGGCATCTTGTTTCTTTTCTTCCGGATGAATAAATGAACAACATGCATTCATACCAATCAATCCATCTTTACTTGCGATTGCACGAATCTGTTGATTCGTTAGATTACGTTCTACAAAACAACGTGCTTTCGCATTGGAATGCGTTGCGATAATTGGTTGTTTTGAGCAACTGAGTATATCCCAGAATGTTTTTTCATTTGCATGGGATACATCGACAATCATGTGTAATTCATTCATCTTTGCGATTGCCTCAGCACCCTTATCAGTTATTCCTCTTGTTGGATCTCCTGAATTTCCAGTTGCCAGTGCATTTTGGTCATTCCAACACAATGAACCAATGCGATTACCCATGTTGTATAACCACTCAATCTTGTTGTATACATCATCTTGTATACCGCACATCCCTTCGATGGTCATTAGGTATGCTGTATCTTTTTGATTGTCATCTAAATCATCTTTTGTATAAATGATTTTATTACCTGAGGCTAATAAATCATTTTTCACTTTAGTAACGACATCCATCATCTGTTGCCAAGATTCGCTACCGATGAAAAAGCTAGCAGCGGATGTATAGGCAATCTGTCCCTGTTGAAGGCATGTTTGCCAATCTCTTTTTAGGATGGATATTTTCCCATCCGTATAATAGGGCTTTATCGCCTCTGCTAAATCAGCGTGTAAATCAAAGATTTTCATTCTTTCACCCCTTATTCATATCGTATAGGATCTTCATACCCTTATATGCGATATCTTCATCGTATTCATGTATCTCTTTAGCTTCCTTGGCAATGACTTTGCCAAGTCCTCCTGTAGCGATCACCATGCATTCAGGGTCATTTAGTTGTTCCTTCATCGTCTTGATGATGTAATCAACAGAACCGATATAACCATATACAACACCTGCTTGCATGCCTTCGATTGTATTTGTTCCTAGGATTGATTTTGGTCTAGCAATTTCAATTTCTGGAAGTTTGGCAGCTTTAGCGGTCAGTGCATTTAAACTAATTCCAAGTCCTGGTTGAATGACAACATATTTAAAGACACCATTCTTATCGATGTAGTCATAGGTTGTGGCAGTCCCAAAATCAACGATAATGCATGATGTATGAAATGTTCTCCATGCATAGGATGTATTCACGATACGATCTGCACCAATCGATGATGGGGCTTGGGTATCCAGTTGAATCTCCATCTTTAACTCATTGCTAACAATCATCGGTGTTTTGTGAATATACTTGATGATTGCGGATGTCAATGAATACATTAGTTTTGGTACAACGGATGAAATGATGACATCCTCTATTTGTGTTTCACTTACATGTAATGTATTTAAGAATGTTGTAATGAAGAAACCATACTCATCACTGGTACGGATAGTTTCAGTCATTAAGCGATATCGACCGATGATTTTATCACCATCTAAGATACCCATTGAGATATTCGTATTTCCTACATCAATTGTTAGTAACATCGTGTCCTCATTTCTTTAAGCAGTGGCGTAAGATTTCTTTGGCTGTATCATCCTTTGAAAGTAGGCCTAAGTTTTCAACGCTATGGGCAGATACAATCTTTACCACATTGGTATCTACACCAAAGCCAGCACCTATATCCTTTAAGCTATTTGCGATAATATAGTCAACGTTTTTCTCATGGAGCTTCTTCTCTGCATTCTCCATCAGATTTTCAGTTTCCATCGCAAAGCCAATAATCATTTGATACTCTTTCTTCTTTTCACCGATGGTATGTAGGATGTCTTGGGTTCTCTGTAAGTTTAAAGACCAATTCCCTTCAGACTTCTTAATCTTCTGGTCTGCCTTTTCAACTGGCGTATAATCCGCTACTGCAGCCGCCATAATTGTGACATCACTATGATCAAATTCACTTATGACAGCATCGTACATTTCACTTGCACTATTTACATTAATCTGATTGATGCCATATGGCTTTCTTAGATTTGTTTGTCCAGATATCAGTGTGACATTGGCACCTGCATTGCGTGCAGCTCTAGCTAGGGCATAACCCATCTTTCCACTGGAATGATTGGTAATATAACGCACTGGATCAATTTCCTCACGTGTTGCGCCTGCTGAAATGAGTATATTCTTGCCAGTTAGATATCTATCTTTTTCAATTAACGATGTAATCGCATCTTCAATATCCTCAGGATCTGGAAGTCTACCAGCACCTAAATCTCCACATGCAAGGTAGCCAGCATAAGCCTCCATCACATGCATACCATACTCTCTGCACTTTGTGATATTTGCTTGCGTGATTGGATTGTTCAACATATATGTATTCATCGCCGGAACAATCAACTTAGGACAAGTGGCAGCTAGAAATGTTGTTGTTAACAAATCATCCGCAATCCCATTGGATACCTTAGCGATAATATTTGCGGTAGCTGGTGCAATCACAAATAAATCGGCCTTCTTGGCAAGGGAGATATGATGTACATCCGGTATATAATCCACCGTAAACATATCTGTAATGACTTTTTGCTTACTAAGAGTTTGAAACGTCAATGGCGTTACAAACTTCTCAGCATCCTTTGTCATAATGACATGAACTTCATCCCCCTGCTTTGTTAGAGAGGATACAAGTTGACATATTTTATACGCCGCAATTCCTGCAGTCACTCCTACTACAACACATTTATTTTCCATAACATATACCTTCTTGCCAGTATTATAACACGATGAGTATGCTAATATTAAATAAAGAGGTATATGAAAATGACACAGAAATTCCTAGTAGTATCTGATATTCACGGTGACTTTGATAGTGCAAACGCAATGGCGGAAGCCTTCAGCTATCACCAAGCTGATCAAATCCTATGTCTAGGTGATATTTTGTACCACGGACCTAGAAATGTTTTGCCTAGCGGTTATGCACCAAAGAAAGTCATTCAATTGATGAATCAATACAAAGATAAAATTATCGCAGTACGTGGTAATTGTGATGGGGAAGTAGATCAAATGGTACTTGAATTCCCTATTACTTCCGACTACAACGTCTTATATTTTGAAAATCACAAGATTTTCATGTCCCATGGACATATCTATTCACCAGATAAGCTACCACCACTCAATACTGGCGCTGCATTTCTATCAGGACATACACATATTCCAACCACCACAAATCGTGATGGTATCTTACTATTAAATCCAGGATCAATCGCCCTACCAAAACAGAATCATCCCCAAACCTATGCAATTTTAGATGAGAATGGATTTACGATATACACCCTTGATCATCAAATTTACATGCATACAAACTGGCTATAAATCATGTATAATGAATACAAAGAAAGTTGAGGTCTATTATGTCTACACCACACAACAGTGCAAATAAAGGCGACTTTGCAAAAACTGTATTAATGCCTGGCGATCCATTACGTGCTAAATTTATCGCTGAAACATTCTTAGAAAATCCACGTCTCGTAAATAACGTACGTGGCGTACAAGGATATACAGGAACATGGAAAGGAAAACCAGTTTCTGTAATGGCATCTGGCATGGGCATGCCATCCATCGGAATTTACTCTTATGAGTTATTCAAGGAATACGATGTTGAGAATATCATTCGTATTGGTTCTGCTGGAGCCTATCAGCCAGAGTTAAAGCTATTCGATGTAGTACTTGCTTCAGGTGCTTACTCTGAATCTTCATTTGCGAAGGAACAATGCGGAAATACAGATGAGATTATCGAGCCTTCTGCATCTCTCAATGAGAAGATCAAGAAAGCTGCAGATAATCTTGGCATGAAGATTTCTGAAGGAACAATTCACTCCTCTGATGTTTTCTACCGTGAAAAGAACATCAACTACCTACCTAAGGTTGTTGATGAACTACATTGCTTAGCAGTAGAGATGGAAAGCTTTGCGCTGTTCTCCAACGCAAAAGTATTAGGCAAGAACGCTTCCTGCTTATTAACAATCTCTGATAGCTTTGTAACACCAGAGATCACAACAGCTGAACAACGTCAAACAGCCTTCACTGATATGATGAAGATTGCCCTTGACGCCGCAATTGCTGAATAAAAACTTGGATATCATCTTCTGATGATATCCTTTTCTTTTACATATGATTCAACTCATATTGGATGATGTCTTTAAGGACTTCAATCTGTTTTGTAAATCCAAGACGATTAGGTAAATCTATAAATACTTTTTGAAACTCTTCGTTGACTCTTTGTTCAACTACAATATCCTCACGCTTGCCCATCCCAAAGAAATACGAACGACTTTGATTCTCTTTGCTTAGACGGATATACATTTTTGCAAAGTGTTTCCATTCCGCAAGTAATTCAACAGTTTGTAATTCATATAAGCCTAATTCTTTTAATAACTTTTGATACTCTTGTTTATTCTTAGTTAATGAAAATGTACTAAACTTTTCATCTGCCATCACTTTCATCATCATACATGCATGCATAAAGTGATCTGCAGGCTTTCTTAGCTTTGCATTCCCATATCTTAGATTTAGTACACTTAACATTTCTTTGCCAGTATTATCTTCTGGATACTCAGATAGATACTCAGTTAACAACAGATATCGATCATAACTGTTATCCAATTGATAATATTGTTTTTTTAATTCATCAATATTCATATTTGCATTATACCCAATATAGAAAGAAAGCGGAACATTTCGTTCCGCATTTCAATTATTTCTTTTGAACGTACTTCAAGCAGTCCAGTGTAACTGCAGCTAAGATAATAATACCTTCAAATACGAACTGTAGGTTAGTATCAATACCTAGGATCGTTAATGAGTATGTTAGAGCTGTAAAGATCATAACACCTACAACAACACCAGAGATCTTACCAATACCACCCGAGAAGGAGACACCACCTACTACACAAGCAGCGATTGCGTCCATATCCCAACCTTGTCCATACGCAGCAGATCCTGATCCAACCATACGATTACATTCCAACCATGCGCCAAATCCATAGAGAACACCAGCCATTGCGAATGCCATAATCGTTACTTTAAATACATCGATACCAGATACTGCAGCGGCTTCTGGATTTCCACCAACCGCATATAAGTTCTTACCAAATGTCGTCTTATTCCAGATAAACCATACAATTACCACTGCGGCTGCTGCCCATAAGATAATTGTTGGGAAGTTACCAATCTTTGGAATAATCATCGCTGGAATTTCATTTTCGATTGCGCCGAAAGATACACCCTTTGTTGCATAAGTAACGATACCGAAAATGATTAACATATTTGACATCGAAGAAATAAATGGATGCATCTTATACTTAGCTTTAAAGAAACCAGCTAAAGATGTAAAGATAGTACATAGTACGATACATACAAGTAAGGCAAATACAGCTCTTACACCAATTGGTAATCCTGTAAAATCAAACACTTTACCAAATACAGCACCTGTATTAATACCTTTATGCATGATGATTGTTGAGGCTACCATACCCATACCAATCATACGACCGATAGATAAGTCGGTGCCTGCCAACATCAATAGACCTGCAGCACCCAAAGCCAAGAACATTCTAGGAGATGCCTGTTGTAGAATATTCAAGATGTTATTTACAGTAAATAACTGTGTATGCTTGATTAATGGTGTCACAATACCTAAACCAATGAATACCAAGATAATAACCAAATACAATCCATTACGTAATAACCACTCTTTGCGGTTGAATGTGTATTTGTAGTGTTCATAGCGCTGTGCCATGTTTTCTGTAAAGCTGAACTTCGACATCTTTAACAGATCAATCAAGCGATAGCGTTGTACGAAAGCTTCATGTTTACGATCCTTGATAGCCTGTAAATCTTTTTGATAGGTTAGTTTGGCATCAAAGAGTTTGTTCTTAAAAACATAGTTTTCATCTTTGATTTCCTGTTTTGCGTCTGCGTCATTGCCTGAAAGCTTGGATAGATTCTGTGCATGTACCTTCTTGACTTCCGCAGCAGTTTCACTATATCTCTTTGCGGCCAACTCCTTTTCAGCAGCACAGCTAGCTACAACTTTGTTGTAGTAGTCTTTATCAAAGTGCTCATTTAGATAACTAACGGCTTGTTTGATTAACTCATCAACCTGTGGCTTATTTTCTTTTTCTTTTGCTTGGGCAATTTGTAAAGCTTTCTTCGCTTCTAAGATACGATTTTCTCTTTCTGCTTTTGTTAAGCTCTTATCACTCTTCGTATTTTGAATTGTACTTAAGAGTTCAAGTGTTTTATCTGTTCCATCTTTACGAAGTAAATCAATCTTAGATTGAATTTCACCTACGTAATCCGTAATCGGTTTTAATAAATTTTCTTCTTGGTCAACAGAGAGAACCCCTGCTTGTAATTTTTCGTTATTCTGACTCATATATAACCCCTCCAATTACAAATACATTGCGCTGAGTCTCAGGAGCTCTTCCTGATTTGTTTCTTTGGTATTTACAATACCTGCTAAACGTCCATTGGACATAACCCCTATACGGTTTGTAATACCCAATATCTCTGGCATTTCAGATGAACATACAATGATTGTCTTACCCATCTTTGCCATCTTGATAATTAAGTCATAGATTTCATACTTAGCACCTACATCAATACCTCTGGTAGGTTCATCCATCATGAATACTTTTGGATCTCTTTCTAACCATTTACCGAAGATAATCTTCTGTTGGTTGCCACCAGATAGTGATGTAATCGCATCATCTGGTCCCATGCATTTTGTATGCATGATTGCGATTTCTTTGACGGTTGCTTTTGTCATTTTCGCATCTGAGACAACAATACCATTCTTATAATGGTCAATATTTGCAATGCATGTATTGAATGTTAAATCACTCTTTAAGAATAGACCATTTGCTTTTCTTTCTTCTGTAATCATCGCAAAGCCACTATCCATCGCCTCTTTCGCACTATTGAAGTTCATGAGCTTACCATCGTAATACACGCGACCTGCAGCACGTGTACGAACACCGAAGATTGTCTCCATGAGTTCTGTTCTACCTGCACCTACAAGTCCATATAGACCAAATATCTCACCTTGTTTTACTTCAAAGTTGATATCATCCAAGTATGGAGCGTACTTCGTAGATAGATCACGTACGGTAAGTATTGTTTCACCTGGTGTATTGTCCACTGGTGGGAAACGATTATCGAGTGAGCGTCCAACCATGGCCGCAATTAGATCATTCATATTTGTCTCTGTCACGTTTTTGGTCATGATCATCTTACCATCACGCAATACAGAAACCTGATCACAGATATCAAAGATTTCATCCATCTTATGAGAGATATAGATAATTGAGATGCCCTGATCTCTTAATTTTCTCATCATCTGGAATAGCTTTTTAACCTCAGGTTCCGTTAGGGAAGACGTAGGTTCATCTAATACAATTAATTTAGAATGATAAGATATCGCCTTGGCAATCTCACACATCTGTCTTGCGGATACGGACATCGTACGCATTGGTTGTGTTAGATTTACAGTAATTCCCAAGCTTCTAAATAGTTCTGAAGCCTCTTTCTTCATACGACCTTCATCGATGACTCCAATCGCATTCTTTGGATATCTTCCCAAGAATAAATTATCGACAACACTACGTTCTAGACATTGATTTAACTCTTGATGTACCATCGCAATTCCATTTTCAAGAGCATCTTTTGGGCCTGAGAAATTCACTTCTCTTCCATTTAGAAAAATACTACCCTCATCTTTTTGGTATGTACCGAATAGGCACTTCATCATCGTAGATTTTCCTGCACCATTTTCACCCATCAATCCCATGATTGAACCTGGCTTGACATCTAGGTTAATGTGATCAAGAACACGATTTCTACCAAATGATTTCGACATACCTTTGATTGATAAAATTGTCTTATCGTTTGTTTCTCTCATAACTTTTACCTCTATATATCATTCATAACATCTAAGTACATACACTACTTAGAAAGAGGCTACCAGGTTATATTTGCATCCCTGTTAGCCTCTTAAAAATTCTCTTACTAAATTACTTTAGAAGTGAAGTGTAGGATGTTGCGTTATCTGTCTTAACCATGTTAATCGCAAACGCATCATACTGACTAGGGTTACCTAGACGATTTGTGATATTAGACTCTGTTTGTCCATCACCACCGATGTATTCAACATCAAGTTTTAGAAGATCATCATATTTCTCAAGCAATGGTTGATATGTTGAACTTAAGAAATTATCAGAAGCGTTATAGATATTTAACCAAACTTTCTTAGTTTCACTATTTACTTCCTTAGATATTGGTTCATAAACCTTTGTTGCGTCCATGAAGTCCGTGTAGTTTTCAGCAGTTACAGCTAGGTTCAATGCATAGAATGAACGATCTTCTTCGTTGTATTCATAGTCAACGCCCTCTTCAAGAACGTTACCAGCTTCATCTGCTGTTGCGATACCAGTATTTACATCAACACCATCTAAAGCATTACGTAATACTCTAAGTGTTAAGTAAGCCTGTACGTCAGCATGTTGTGAAATTGTTCCACCGTAACCCTCAGCGATAGCTGCTACAGCATCACTATTTGCGTCATATCCAAATGTAGGTACCTTGTTTTCTTTCGCCCAAGCTGTAAACATTGACATACCCATACCATCATTGTTAGAAACGATGACATCAATCTGATCACCAAATGAAGCAGACCATGTACCAATAGCGTTACCAGCTGTTGCGGCATCCCATGTGGCACCTGCAGAGTTCTTCATCTCTTGAGAAGCTAACTCACGAATTGTGAAATCTAGACCGTCAATCTTACCATCCTTAACGATAGAAGAAGAACCATCAGTATTTGTTCCAGCTGGTGATGGATCAATATCTCCATCCTTTTCAACACCTGTACCAAGAGCCTTACGAGCACCTCTTGTACGAGCGATAGAATCATTATGACCAACGTCACCGATTGCTAATACATAACCGATAACACCGTCACCATTGCGGTCGATCACATCTTTGTGGGCAGCGATGTAATCAGCTACCATCTGACCTTGCAACTCAGCACCCTGGTTTGCATCAAATCCTACATAGTATGTATCCTTGTTGAAATTGAGAGCTTCTTTGTCTAATTCACCTGTCGTACTGTTTGAAGGCTGGCGATTATACCAAACAAGTGGCTTGCTAGCATTCTCTGAACTAGATCCAGAATTTCCACCATCGGCAGTACTAGAACCACCTCCACATCCAACAAGTGATAGAGCTACCACTGCAGATGTCATAACCGTAAATAATTTCCTCATAAAAATTTTCTTTTCCCTCCTAAAATTATTTGGTTTAAACTATGAAAGCGTTTTCACTTTCAACTATAAAAATGATAGCACCCACTTTTTTGACCGTCAACACAAAAAAACTAGACTTGAAACCACTAAGTGAAAACGATAAAAACCAATATCACTCTACAAGCATAAAGATAAAAAAGAAAAAACTCGGCTATTTATCACATCATTTTCACATAACTATTTCATCAAATTATATTAAAAATTCGGTAAATACACATCATAATATTTACCGAATTTTACAAATTCACTGTTAAAAATTACCCTATGTTACTTTTACTTGTCTCACGTTCAAAACGATACTTTTGTCTGATATTAGGATACTTATTGTGATCCACCTCTTCCATAAACATTTCATAAGGGCGTATAAACAATTCTTCCTCTCCATACAAAGCCCTGTAAACGACAAATTTCTCTATGGACTCAGAGTGGATCGCAATACCAACATACTGATACAGATACTGCATACTGTCTTGATCAACTGTTTCTCTTTTGAAGTGTCTGAGTATATCTCCTTCTCTAAATTCTCTCATCACGTCCTCCTATCTAGTTTCATATTATATTTTATACAATATTATTTGATTTTGTTATATAATAGCTACTGCGAGGTAAATTCTATGTATTATTTTTTCTTAGTTCTCACATTACTACTTACCGATTTATACTTATTTCTAAATCGTAATCTTTGGATTAGTTTACTATTTACATTTATAGCTCTTATCCTATTTATACTATTACACAAAAAGTATTTAAAAGGAATTCTTGGTTTCTTATGCTTTGTGGTAGTGATGGTTGCCATTGTACTTTTAACATCTGCCCCTAAGAAGTTAAAGCCGGCCACATTTGAAGGTGCCAAGATCACAGATCCTATCCATGTAACTGAAGGTACTTTAACAGGTGTCTATAATCAGGATGAAAGTGTTGAAGTCTATGCTGGCATTCCATATGCACAAGCACCTGTTGGTGATTTACGTTGGAAAGAGCCACAGGATGCCCTACCTTATGATGAAATATTGGCTGCTGATCACTTCGCCCCTATGAGCATGCAGAAACAGACAAACCAAGCAATCAGCTCCTTATCTGAGATTATCTTCTATCACAATATCAATCGCACGATACACGATCGCTATACACCTATGATGAGCGAGGACTCCCTCTATCTAAATATCTATAAACCAGCTGGTAATAAAGAGAATCTTCCTGTTGTATTCTATGTACATGGTGGATCTCTTACAACAGGACAATCATGGTGGGAAGACTACAATGGAGAGTCTTTTGCCAAAAACGATGTCATCTTTGTGACATTTGGTTATCGTCTTGGTGCACTTGGATATTATGCGGATGAAAACCTACAAGTAGAATCACCAAATCATACTACTGGCATGTATGGCTTCCTAGATCAAGTCAAAGCATTACAGTGGGTTAATGAAAATATCGAAAACTTTGGTGGAGATAGCAGTAACATCACCATCGCTGGTGAATCTGCAGGCTCCTCCTCCGTCAATGCACTATCTACTTCTCCACTTACTAAAGGCTTATTCAAATATGCGATTGCAGAAAGTTCATCCATTACTGCCAAAACACCAGCGCATTCATACATGAACTTTGATCAAGCGATTGCATTGGGTCAATCATTACGTGATGACTTGCATGCGTATACACCAGAAGAGTTGCGTAATGTTCCAGCGGAAAAGATAGCAAACACATCTACAACATACGGCACCATCAACGCAATGACCAACGATGGCTATGCCCTAACAAAATCCCCATATGAAACATACCTAGCAAATGAACAAAACGAACAAGCACTTCTTACAGGTTATAATGAACATGACGGTGATTTCTTCATGTTGCTAAGTGGAAATATCAACGCTAAGAATTACGCTGAAAAGATTCAAGAAAGCTATCCAGATATTGCGGATCAGCTACTACAGATGTATCCAGCAACCACTGATTCACAAGCAAAAGAAAACTACACAACCATCTATAATGCATATACATTTGGATATGGGCATCATGTATGGTCTAACCTAGCAAGTCAAAATGAACCAGTATACCGCTACTACTTTACAAAAGAAAACGGCTCTATCGGCAGCAATCACACTGGTGAATTACCATATGCATATGGTAACCTTTGGGTAAACCCATCCGCATACAATGACTCAGACTATGCACTCTCCAACACGATGATGCATGCATGGATACAATTCGCAAAAACCGGTAATCCAAATTCACCAGATTTCAACCTATGGCAACAATACTCCAACAACAACGTCATTGAATTTGGTGAACAAGTTCGAATGATACAAGATCCAAACATAGCTATCTATCAATTACTAGATTCTAAAAATCAGTAGGTTATAAAAAAGCTTTCCCTTATTGGAAAGCTTTTTTAGTATAGTGACTCAGTAATGAAATAAACATCCCCTTGGTGACTATTACCTTCTTTATCAGAGTAAATGTCTTGTGCAGAATAAGATACTTCATCAACTTCTTTAGGCACCTGGAAAACCAATACACCTGTTCTTGATTCATCTACATCAAGAGCATATTCTTTTTCAAATTCATTGTCATATAATGGAGCTTTATCATAGTAAGAGTTAGGTCCAGCAATCGCGTCATCATCTTCACTTAATTGATCCCACTCAAGAACAAAGTCTGTAGAGTACATTGAAATAGAACTTGTAAATGTGTTTTTGATTGTCATATCTACAACAACAAACTTCTTACCCTCATCAGGTGCAGTGCCATTAATTGTTTCTTCTTGTGAAATGTTATTGACTACAAAATCAAAGAATAGAGTATGAACAGTTTCACCAACATCATATTTATGATAGCTTGAATCTTCGGAGTCTGAATTGCCATTGACAATATCAGAAAGTGTTTTGTTTGAGCAACCTACGGATGTTAAACCTAGTAAAAGCAACATCGCTACTGTCATTATTTTCTTCATAATTTCTTCCAATATAATATTTAAACAATCAATTTGTTCATCTACATTATAACAAATTCTACAATTTGTAACTACACAATTTCAACTTTTATAAAAAGGTAGAACACAATGTCCTACCCTATATAATATTGATTTTAGTTATTACATGTTTGTTTGTAATAGAAAGCATAACCACCAACAAGGACTGCCATCAACAACATTCCAGCATAAATGGATAAGTTGTTTGTATCAGATGTCTTTGGTGTGCTTGGTGGGATATCCTTTGTATTCGTAACTACGAAACCAGTTGTCGCATCACCTGTGATACTAACTGTATATCCAGCCATTGGGTCCTCAACAATAGAATACTGGATATATACACCTTGATGATAGAGTTCAAGATTCGTGAAAGTATGTTGCCAATTGTTGTTAGCATCTAATAC
The DNA here is from genome assembly GCA_022767445.1 of Erysipelotrichaceae bacterium. Classification (GTDB taxonomy): domain Bacteria; phylum Bacillota_I; class Bacilli_A; order Erysipelotrichales; family Erysipelotrichaceae; genus Bulleidia. The sequence goes on from JALENJ010000001.1 coordinate 34,413, forward strand.
TGCACTCAAACCTGTATCTACCCCATCCGCATATAGATGTACGACTGCTTGTGTTCCAGCTAATCCAGACCATCTCTTTTCAACCGGAATATCCACTTTAATAGAGCTGTTTTGGATTGTACGGATTGCACCACCATGGTATATGGTGTTGGATCTAATTGATAACCTGTAGGAGCTACCTTTTCTCTAACTGTATATGTACCCTGTGTCAATATACCAGAAGTCACCGTTCCATCTGGTTGGATGACATCAAATGTCGCGCCAGGTAAAGTAACAGTATTATCATCAGCATCCACCTTGATTAGCTTAATCCTATTTGCTAATTCACCAGCTGCTGTACCACCAGAAATAGCTGATTCATAAGTTGATACGCTTGTTACTGTTTGTTCATCAGCAGTCAGATTAGCGGAATTCTTTAACTTTGTTCCTTGTGTATATGTTGACTTATATTCCAAGATTTAGGAATCATTTACGATGTTACCCATTTGGATTGTAAATGACTTATTATCAGGGCTAAATGTAAGAATTGGTGCTAGGTTGATTGTTGCATCATAGCTTTGAATATCACCAATTGCGTCCATTGTTACTTTTCTTAATAAGAAAGAACTTGGGATATATGTTTCGTTTGTGGTTGCGTTATTTAAGTTATCTGTAATGACTAAGTTTGTAAGTATTCTACCCGCATGGTTAATACGTACCAACCAATCAGCTTTATCATGATCAGCGCTATCTCTATATCCCCCACTTCATCAAATACTCATTTGAAAGTGGAGCTGGTCCCTCGATTACAATATTAGTGCCATTACCAGTTGTGATACTACCAACACTACCATTTACAGTAACATCGAGTTGATTTGTACCATTTGTGACAATTAAATCTCTCTTAAATGTAGCAGCTAACCCAAGAGTTCCACTAACATTATATTGATTTTCAACCCAGTTCGTAAATGTAACTCTGATATTGCCACCACTATATGCATATGGATTAACATGGGCTGTTGCGATAACTGTCACACCATCTGCACCATATAGATTAAAGTCAACCGCTGATGAATTCGTAGGAAATGCCATTTGATTTGGAAGCTCGATTTCAAAATAATCACCTGCATGAAAACCTGTTCCATTCGCACTTGCCTCCCAATCCATGCTCAAAAAGAAATCAGCACTATGATAGATATGGTCTACTTCTTGACGTTGGCTATTCAAAATTCTAAGATCACTTACTGTCGCATAAACCTGTGTTGGTCCTGCCGCATTTACTTTCATTGATAATAATGAAATACACAATAAAAAAAGCATAATCAATGCTAATAAAATCCATGACTTCTCTGTTTCCTCATTTTGTAACCTCCCTACTCAATAAGTTGACTTTATTACTTAAGAAATTCTTAAACTTCTTGTATAAAACAACTTAGAAAACATATAACTGCCAACATTATATAGCACTATAGCACTGATGAAGAGCTTACATTCTTTAGATATTATTAATTTTGCCAGTCTTTGTATTTGTAAATTACAATTAGTAGTAAACACACAAGTATATTTGTCATCATTCATGTATGTTGTAAAAATCTACATTTTTAATCTTAATATACTATTAAAATATTACTTATATATTTCTATCTCACGCAAAAAGATGACTATATCAAAATGTTAAAAAACACTTATAGTCATCTTATTTTCTTTACCAAAGTAAAGAGGTTATACATCTTAAGCAATACTGCCTAGTTGTACAACCTCTTTAACATCATGATTAGCACTTTAAGAAATAGAAATTATACTAATTCTCTTTGATTGCTAATTTCTTGTGATTGCTGAATTTAAGAACAATGTTTATTGCAAATAATGCAACCAACACAATTCCATTCACCAACAACATATGTGATGGATTGTCTCCAAACGTCCAATACATCAATTGGAAATATACGGGTGCGAATAAAATTAGATCAAGCTTTGTAGTTTTCATAACAACCGTCCTTTCTAAAATTACATGATTAGAACCTATTTCTATTTGTATTTTACCATTTGTTCACAAAAAACAGTCGAAACTGTTTTTTAGGAAATAGATCAACTAGTTTATGATAGGTACATCTTCCTCATCCCAATAAGGTTGAAAACGTTTTTGATGAAGTATATCTATAACTTCCATCAACATCTTTTCATAGTATTTATCGCCTTGTGCAATCATCATCTCATATCCCTCTTTAGCAAACTTCAAGAGTTCATACACATTTTCTAGATTAACGTTTTTTGATTTGCTCTTAAGTGATGACTTAGCAGCCGAATAAAATACACTTGGATATTCTTTTGCAACCTGAACTGGAAGGCCATTTAACTCATCCAGTGCTGCCCTTAGATAGTAATCTGCAATATCCTCGTCCTTCTCAACACCTATACCAGATGCATACATATTACTTAGCTTGTACAATGCATCAACATTCCTTTGATATGCGGCCATCTTAAAATATGCAAATGCTAAATCATAATTCTTCTCACATGCCCTACCGTAGAAATAACAATAGCCAAGATTTGCCAATGCTTGTACGTCCCCCATCGCTGCTGCGATCCGATAAAACTCAATTGCAGTTTCATAATGACATGTACCCTCCTTACTGTTATCCAGTAAAGAGGGTACATGTCATTATAAAGCTACACACTAAATATTTATTCAGTTTTTCTTTTTCCTTATCCATACTTCACACCTTCAAATAGACTATAGCCTATTTGAACATTTTCCTTTTTACATATTAAATGTGTATTTAAGATATATTGAATACCCTTAATACACTTTTTTGTTTTACTATAAAATAAAACCTAAAAATTCAAAACGAGAAGATAGATAGGTCATCACAAAAAATAAAAGCTTCCGCAGAAGCTATAAAACGTTCCAATGAGAAGCTAAACAAGATAGACCTAGATAGCCTAGAATACATCACCAATACACTAAAAGAGTTGAATAGCAGACCGGTTCAAACCTATACTGCTTAACTTAATGACATTGGTTTTCTATCATTTTCTTTTCTATTTTACCAAATATAATTATAACGCTTTTCTAACACAAATTACAGACTGTTTTTTAATAACTATGAATACTAAAATTTATATAGATGATACAGAAAGAAAGGATAATTATTATGTGTGTTGCAAGGTATAAGACCGGAGACCGGTATTTAAGTTTAATGTAGTAATCGTTTTGCCAACTAAAGTTTTAGCTGAAGAAACAGAAAATAATATTACAGATGAATATAAATATACTGATTTAGATGGTAAAACTCATCAATATTACGATGTTCATGGAAATCCACTTACAATTAGTGAAGTTGAACAGTTAATGCAACCAAAATTAGTATCATTAGAAATTCAACCAACAAGAGCACCAATTTATCCGGAAGCCGATGTTGTTCTTGTAAACTCTTCTTATGAAACAACAGGAACTCGTAGACAAGTATCCCCAAGTGTTGTTGGACCAGCCACGCTTACGTATGGACAGTCTGTTTCGGTATCGAGTTCTATTGGTGTAAATTTTGGAGCTGAAATTAATAGTAGAATTTTTAGAGCACTTGCACTACGATTTGGGGTTACATATACACAAACAACTACTTCAAATACTTCATTTGGTGCTGCCTTCCCAGTTCCTGCAGGTAAAACAGGTGCAGTTTATTTTACCCCATTCTTATATTCTGGATATTGCACATATGTTGATACAAACTATCAAGGGACTGGAACATATGTTTCATTCCCAAAAATGAATGGAGTTTTTGCCGCTGGAGTTTATGAATTGATTACTTGGTAATTATTATCTAGTTTATTTGGTTTTGGTAATTAATCATATATTTCTTTGAATATGTTAGCAATCTTTTAAGAACATAGCATTCGAGAGATAGGAGGTAAATAATGAAAAAAAGTATATCAGTTATATTATTGATGGCAGCTATATTAAATTTGTTGACAGGGTGTACTGTTCAAAACCAAAGTGAACAAAAACATAAATCTTCTGAACATAATCAATCTAAGAAAGAAGAAACTGCTATTGATATTAATAAATTGTCATCACTACATGAAATTTCAATCTCTGAAGAATCCTTATCAGATAAGTCTAAATTTTTTGATTTGGAAGGCAATCCGATTGACATGAGAGAAATATCATTAAAAAGTGGTGAATATTATATAATTGATGATTGTTCTATAGCCATTAGTGAAGTGATTTTATCTCCTATTCAGATTGATGCAAATTATAAAGTTTTAAAAGATCAATACGTTGAATTTGCAAATATTGCAAGTTATTCAAGTGTTGAAAATGACAACATACAGATGAAAAATATATTGCAACGTATTATTGGTTTTAATACGATACTTCCAATATCACATAACTTAAGCCAAATACAATTTATTCCATCTTCAGATATTGTTATTACAATCTATTTCTATCCAATTTGTTATAAAGTGGATGCAATTAATTACTCATTTTATACATTAAAAGGAGCTCATCAATTTGATGGATTATATTGTGATGGCATTTATGAAATTCGAATAGTTGAATAGTTAAAAAATTTTAATCAATAGTATATAACCATAATGTTGTAACAGCGTAATTTTAAATAATTACGCTGTTACTTTATATTACTTCTATGAAATTGAATTGATAATTTGCTACACGTTTTTTTATTTTATTTTTTATATTCAACTTTCATCTCCTATATATTAGCTTAGATTTCTTTTCTCTATGCTTTCGAAGTATATTCCACTCCATTCTCATCAGTTCAAGATCGTGTAACAATTCCTCTTTCCTTCTTTTCTTATGCAAAAACGGGTGCAGTTTTGTACCGACCTCCTAGTCATTAGATTTTGGTCTAACTTTCGGGGGTCGGTACATTTCTCGTTAACTGTACTTGTAGAGAAGTTACGTTTGTAATATGTATTATGATTCTCTTCATCAACTACCTTTTCTAGTAAGTGATTCTCTACTGTACCATTCATATTGCCTTTGTATCGTCTTATGATTGATCGTTGGATACAGCTTTCTGATTTCCAGATAAATACGTCGATATCCGTATCTTCCCTTATGGGTATAGAAAACATTGATGATGTCATTCATTACATCATCATATTTGAAATCACTGTCTTGTTTGTCTTTCCAATAATAGTAATCAGAACGGCTGATATGATAAGGCAATTGTGTACTGGTATTTATCGTTTGGATGATATATCCAACAGGTACATGTAGTTCTTG
>JALENJ010000023.1 GCA_022767445.1 Erysipelotrichaceae bacterium
CATGTGCAAAGAATATCTCAAAGAGAAATATCAAAAGCCAGGAAATGTATATTGTGGCCTTGTACATCGTTTAGATAGACCTGTTGGTGGTGTGATGGTGTTTGCCAAAACTTCCAAAGCTGCTTCTAGATTATCCGAAGCAGTACGTACACATGCATTACAAAAAGAGTACATCGCCATCCTTGATGGACATCCAAAAAAAGATAGCGATACATTAGAAGACTATCTTGTAAAAGATACCCGCACAAACACCGTTACCGTTACAGACTTAAAACACGGCAAGAAGTGCCGCCTACACTATGATACAGTTGTAAAAAACAAGGATCATACACTCGTGCACATCCACTTAGAAACAGGTAGATCCCATCAAATACGTGTACAATTTGCAAGTAGAAATACTCCCCTTGTACACGATCAAAGATATAACACACATACAAATAAGGGACCAATCGGACTCTTTGCATTCCGTTTGACATTCCCACATCCAACTTTAAAAACACCAATTGTAATACAAGCTACTCCAGATGGAAATCCATGGAAAGAATTTGAGGTGAATTATGACAAACTCTAATAAAAATTCCCACAAACAACAAAACGTATTCAAATCTTTGAATTTCAAGCGACCACGCAAGAATGGGCAAAGACATATCCGTCCCGAAATTCTAATTGGTCTTGTTATTGTACTGTGTATCTTGATTACCGCAATCGCACTGCCAAACTTTGTGACGAATACAAGATTAAAAGGATTAGGTTATACAAACACCGAGATTAAGGTAATCAAGAAAGAAAAACTGACCAAACAGATTATCGATAACAAGTATTACTCATCCTCACTTGCCAAAGCTTTGGATAATGGCAGTGTAAATCCCGATTACCTAGAGCTATATACTGTTGTCAAAGACAACAGAGAACTCAGTGCTGATGACTTCTTATTATTCAATCGATTACAGGATAAAGGGTATGATCATTCCCAAATTCTCAATCTATATAAGAATCTAGAATTCTGGGAAATCACCCCACTACTTGTCTTTGATTACCAATGGGATGAGACAATCTATATCGATGATTGTAAATTACATCGAGATACAAACTCTAACCAATCATTTACATTATCCAACCAATTTATCACACCAAACCAAGATACGATTGTAGATAACCCAAGTGATATGACTGTATTCATCAACCAGAATCACAGTTTACCAAGTGACTATGTACCAAGTGATTTAACGACTGTTGACTTACAATACGCCTCTTCTGGTGTTCAATTAAAGAAAGAGTCGCAAGAAAACTTTGAAGCCCTATCCAGTAAGAGCATTGATCAAGGTGTTGCCCTATTCGCTTCAACTGGATATGAGTCCTATCAGAACTTAACAAGCATCTACAATTCATACAGCAGTGAACTCGCAAGCATGTATGCGGATATTCCTGGACAATCCGAACAACAAACAGGATACTCCGTAGATGTCAGTCCTACCTATGAAGGTGGCCCATTCTCACAAACAGAAGTCTATCAATGGCTACAAGCAAACGCAGCAGAGTATGGATTCATCTTACGTTACCCTATCGCCAAAGCGACTATCACAGGCAATCAAACAGAATCAAACCAACTACGTTATCTTGGTAAAGCTTTATCCAAAGCAATTGTAGATTCTAATCTAACTTATGATGAGTACTACCTACTCTATCTATCAGGTTGGTCAGATGAAAACAATATTCCAAAAGATTCTGTATTATCCGCAACAAACTATCTAAAATATCTAAATGAGAAGTCCGAATAATCGGACATTTGGGTCTCCCAAAAACTTCTTGGGGGACCTATTATCTATAAATATACTGGGATGATTTTCAATCGTATTTCATCCCTTTTCTCTAGTTCATCTATTGTAAATAACTATTGTATCTTTGCACTTCTGATATTATCGTCAGTAAATATAAAAATAATTTGACTAGTATTGATATTTAAGTGAAAAAGAAGTGTAAATATATTGTACACTTCTCACTTACCATAAATTGTTTTATTCTGTTCTCAGACCTGCTAATGTGCCTTCAAGATTGGCTTCTTGAATTAATCTAACTGAGTTGGAATCACCGATAATGCATGTTTCTGCAGTTATACCAAAAAAGCTTTGTGCTAGCTCTGTTTTTGGCTCCATGCCACTTGCAATGATAACATCATCGTATGGAATTTCTTTTAGTCCATCCTTTGTATTAATAATAACGAAATTCTCAGATATCTCCTTACACTGTGAGTTCTTAAATATCTTAAGATTTTGACATTGATCCATATGTTGCTGCATTGACACTCTATATAGCATGTTACCATTTGAAGCGATTCTATCAGACATTTCAATTAAGGTAACATTTTTTTTGTCAATCTCAGCTGCACCAAGTGCAATCTCACTACCAATTGACCCTCCTCCAACAATTACAATGTTTTTCCCTAACTGGTTGTAATTATCAATTCCATCCAAACAGTTATGTACATGTAATAGGTTACACCCTTTGATAGGTGGTATTTTTGGTTTTGAACCAACCGCCAAAATCAAATAATCTGGTTTAATTGATTGAATCATCTCTGGTGTAGCTTCGGTATTTAGTCGAATATCTATATCATATTTTCCCACTTCTTTTAGCAACCAATTATAGTAGCGTTTCATATCTTCTTTATAGTGTTCTTGTGTGATATAACGCAACATTCCACCAAGCTGATTTTCTTTCTCAAATAAAATTACATGATTTCCTTTTTTGTTCGCTGCTATGGCTGCCGAAATTCCTGCTGGTCCTCCTCCAATTACAACAACCTTTTTCATGCATATATTTTTTTGTATCTGTTTTGGGATATATGCATGATGATGAAATCTTGGATTTACTGTACAACCAATATTTTTATATTCAGTAGAGATGTGGTAACATTGCAGACAACGAACACATGGACGAATTTCATCCTCTCTATTTTCCAAGGCTTTTCGCGCCCATTCAGGATCTGCTAATAAAGCTCTACCTATTGCGACTAAGTCAATTTTTTTATTTTCTATTATTTCTTCTGCTTCTGCTGGGGTTTCAATACCTCCAACGACACCAACTATTAAGTCTGGATAAGCTTGTTTTACCATGCTTGCATATTCTACATTCAATAGTCTTCGTTCAAAGATTGTTGTACTCATCTTTACATTACCTTTGTATTGAAATCCTTTGTCCAAGCCACAAGAGATTTGTACTGCATCTATGTATTCTTTAGCTAGACCTATAAATGCAAGTGTATCTTCAAATGTAATGGATCCTTCAACATGTTCGACAGCGGATATTCTCATATCAATCGGATAATTTGGTCCTACTGCCTTACGTACTGCTTGTAAAATACGCAATGGGAATTTAGCTCGTTTTTTTAGCGATCCGCCGTATTCATCTATTCTATGGTTGTGCAAAGGCGATAAGAATTCTGCGGGTAACCACCCATGTGCAAAATGCAGAAATAATATATCCACACCCAAAATCACTGCATCTTTTGCGGCTTTGGCATATGCATCTATAACCAATTGCATATCATCCTCATCCATCGCTTTTACATGGTAGCCTTCATCATTTGTTGTTGTACTTGGTCCAAATACATATGGTTTATCATACGCACGAGCTTGATTACCACAATGAATTAGCTCAACTCCTGCTTTCATCCCTTTTGCATGTGCCTTAATAATCCACTCATGTAGCTCATCAGCAGCTTTTCCCCTAAAGGCATATGGGATTGGTCCCCACATTGCATTTGGAGCTTCTACCGCAACACTTCCCTTAATTACATAACCTGGTCCTTCTAATTCTGATATGTCATTCATCCCCAATGGTGTAGATACAATCCGATTCTTCAACATTGTTTTATTAATTGCAATTGGTGAGAATAATTTTATAAATTTACTATTCATACGCACTCCTAAATATAAGAACCCTTCAACGGGTTCTTTTTATGATCTATTTTGTCTCAATTCTTCTTGTTATAAAGATACTAAGT
>JALENJ010000020.1 GCA_022767445.1 Erysipelotrichaceae bacterium
TTATGATGTTATATACCAACAGATGAAAACAGCACAAGAAAAGAGGCTGTACGCCTCAAGTAAATCTATAAAATTCACTTAATCGTTACAGCCCCTTTTCATATGAAAAATCCCATATCGAATGACATGGGACAAGCATTACTTGAGAATATCTTTTAATACAATGTTTGCGTTACGATCAGGTCCAACTGAAACTAAGCAGAACTTAGTACCTGTGTATTCTTCGATGAAACGTACATAACGTTGGCAGTTAACAGGTAAGTCTTCAAATGTTCTAGCATTGGAAATATCTTCACTCCAACCATCGAAGTAAGTATAGACTGGTTTTGCTTTGGCGTAGTCTTTTAGGGAAGCAGGTACTGTATCATACTGTTTGCCTTCAATTTCATATGCAATACATACTGGTAGTTTTTCGTATCCTGTTAGGATATCAAGTTTTGTTAGTGCCATCTCTGTTAAGCCGTTGATGAGTACTGCTTGACGTACAACGGGTAGATCTAACCAACCAACTCTTCTTGGACGTCCTGTCGTAGCACCATATTCTGCGCCTTTTTCACGGAGTTCGTTGGCATCTTCGCCTTGTAATTCTGTAACGAATGGACCCTCACCAACACGTGTGGAGTAGGCTTTTGTTACACCAATGATGTGGTTGAGCCTACGTGGGGATACACCTGCGCCTTCGCATACACCTGCAGCTGTAGGAGAGGATGATGTAACATATGGATAGGTACCATAGTTAATATCAAGCATGTTTGCTTGTGCTCCCTCAAATAGAACTACCTGATTGGCATCAAGTGCTTTGTTTATCTTATCTGTTGCATCACAGATCATTGGTAACAGTCTTTCTCTGTATTCTTTAAATGTAGCGACTAACTCACCGTAATCAAATGGTTCTCCATTGTAGATCTTAACGATTTCCTCGTTCTTCAGTGCGAGGGTAGTCTTTAGTTTCTCTTGGAATACATCCCAATCTCTAAGATCACATACACGAATACCAATACGTGTATATTTATCGGCATAACATGGACCGATACCGTTCTTTGTTGTACCAATCTTACCAGCTCCTGCACGTACTTCCTGTAATTCGTCTATTCTAACGTGATATGGCATGAGTAAGTGTGCACGGTCACTGATCTTTAAGTGATCGCATGTGATTCCTTGTGATTCTAGTGTTTCCATTTCTTTGAATAATACGGATAGGCTAACAACAACGCCAGGTCCGATAATGCATGTAGCCTCACGGTTTAAGATACCTGATGGTAGTAAATGTAATATGACTTTCTGGTTATTTACGACGACTGTGTGGCCTGCATTATTACCACCTTGAAAGCGTACAACCATATTGACGTTTGTACCTAATAGGTCTACAACTTTACCTTTTCCCTCATCGCCCCATTGTGAACCAACAACAACATATCCTGACATGAAAATTATTCTCCTTTTAACGTAACAATGATAGCACATAGTCAACATCAATAGGCAAAAATACGTGAAAATATGATGTTTTATAGTAAAATACTTACGCAAGGAGAATAAAGTATGAGTGAGAGAAACGAAAAAGGAAAAACACCTGAGGATTATGGCTTCCACATGCCTAAGAAAAAGGGCATTGAGAAGTTTGAATTACACGAGGGTTCAAAGGTGAAAAAGACAATTGGTATTGTCTCAAGTAAAGGTGGCGTTGGTAAGTCATTTGTGACTTCCATGTTAGCCAATATGATGCAGAAAAGAAATCACCGCGTTGCTGTATTAGATGGTGATATTACAGGTCCATCACAGGGTAAATCATTTGGTATTACCAGCAAGGCAGAAGGACATAAGGGAACAATCTATCCAGCAATTACAAGTACGGGAATTCAATTGATCTCTGCTAATATGTTGTTGGATAAGGATGAACAACCAGTTATTTGGCGTGGTCCAATGGTAGCTTCTGTTTTACAACAGTTCTATTCTGAAGTTTTATGGGAAGATGTTGATTATATGTTTGTGGATATGCCTCCAGGAACAAGTGATGTACCACTCACATTATTCCAATCTGTACCACTCGATGGAATTATCATTGTGACAAGTCCACAGGATTTGGTATCTATGGTTGTTGAAAAAGCAATTAATATGGCAGCGATGATGAATGTAAAAGTCTTAGGACTTGTAGAAAACATGGCATATGTACAATGTCCACATTGCGATGAGAAGATTTATGTATTTGGTCAATCGCATGCGAGTGAGGTTGCGATGAAGTATCATTTACCACTCTTGGCTTCTATCCCAATGAATGGGGATATTCCAGCTGCTGCAGATGCAGGTAAGATTGAAGATATCCAAATCGAAGAGTTAAGAATGGTAGCAGAATTCATCGAAAGCATATAAGAAATTCACACAGTATTCACATACTATCTTTACGATAGTAGTACAAGGAGGAGAATATCATGACCAAGATTTTAATCGTAGATGATGAAGATAAGATTCGTGAGTTGATTATTAAATACGCAAAACATGAAGGCTTTGAAACAGATCAGGCATGTGATGGTATGCAAGCTGTCGAGCTATGCCAACAAAAGTCATATGATCTTGTTGTTATGGATATCATGATGCCAAATCTTGATGGTTTTTCTGCTGTCAAAGAGATCAAGAAAACAAAACCAGATCTACCATTTATCTTATTATCTGCACTGGGTGAAGAGTATGATCGTATTCATGGTTTTGATGTAGGTGTAGATGATTATGTTGTCAAACCATTCTCCTCAAAAGAGTTGATGATGCGCATTCATGCGATACTAAAGCGTACGCATCATCAAGAGATCACTAGTGGGGATACCTTCCAGGTAGAAAATATGATCATCGATTATGCGGCTAGAACCGTTACCATCGACGATAAACGTGTTCAACTATCTCCTAAGGAGTATGAGCTATTAATCTATCTTGTAAAAAATTTAGGTATTGCCTTAACGCGTGAGCAGTTATTGCAGAATGTATGGGGATATGATTTCTTTGGTGATGATCGTACCTTGGATACACATATTAAGTTATTACGTAAAAATTTAGGTGAGTATGCGAAGTACATCACGACATTGAGAGGAGTTGGCTATCGTTTTGAAAAAGTTAACGCCTAAGAAAAATCTAAGTTTAAGTTGGAAGATTGGTCTTTATCTTTCTTCCTTTTCTATCTTCTTGGTCATCATTGTCTTTCTCTTCCAGGCATTTTTGTTAGAGCCAATGTATGAAGCAAGTAAGAAGAATACTGTTGAGACTGTATCAAATATGATCGTTGATAAAATCTATAAGTCTAATGATAAACAAGAACTTGCGGATTATATCAATCAGATGCAAGAATCCAATGAAACTTGTATTCGTGTATTAAAAGAGTCCAGTGTATATGAGAATACATATGAGGATACATCGGTAGAAAGTGATGGGGGAAATCTTGGTTGTAAGTTATATCATCTATCACTCAACGAAATCGCAAGTCAAATAACAAAAGCTGAGTTAAGCGATACACGTATGTATCTAAGCTCACAAGATACAAACCTGATTACACCTACATCCAATGAGAAATTACGGAATATTACTTTGACTCGTATCATCGATACTGACCAAGGTAAGATTGCTGTTATGGTTTACAGTAACATCACTCCAATCTCATCAACAAAACGGATTCTATCTTCTCAACTATGGTATGTATTAGCGATTATTCTTTTGGCGGTCGTTGTCTTAACATATTTGATGTATCATACGATTGCTCGTCCATTGATACTAATCAATCAATCCGCCAAAACATTACCTAGTGGTAAGTACGTAAAAGTTAAGATTCAAAATTACCGAGAAGCACAGGAGTTGGATGAAACATTGACCAACGCAGCCCAAGATATTCAAAAAGCAGATAAAGCCAAACGCGATTTAATTGCGAATGTCTCACATGATTTACGAACACCACTAACAATGATTACTGGTTATGGTGAGATGATGAAAGACTTACCAGAAGAAAAGACGGACGAAAACATTCAGGTTATCATCGATGAATCAAAACGCTTAAATGCCTTAGTCAATGACCTATTAGATTTATCTAAATTACAGGAAAAGAAAATACATTTAAGCAAAGAGCGTTTTGACCTAACAGAACTGATACAATCCCAACTACAGAAGTATGATGTCTATCACTTGCAAGAAGGATATACGATTGATGTTAATCTTGTTAAAAACACCTATATCGAAGCGGATAAAGGGCGTATTGAGCAGGTATTCAATAACTTTATGACAAATGCGATTCACTACAGTGGAGATCAAAAGCATATTGTCATTACACAGAAGGTAGAAGATAACAATGTGATTGTATCGATCCAGGATTTCGGTGATGGTATTGATGATAAGGACATCGAAAAAATTTGGGATCGTTACTACAAAGTTGATAAAGAACATGCAAGAGCTTCAAGTGGTTCAGGAATTGGGCTTTCAATTGTGAAGGAAATTCTTGAGCTACATGGTGCACAATATGGTGTGACTAGTAAGCTTCATGAGGGTAGTACATTCTGGTTCAAATTTCCAATGATTAAATAACAATAAAATTTACACATATATGTATTCAATTCTACATACTGTGTGTATATTTTATTTTGTCTAATCAAATTGTTTGCGATCAATTATATGTAATGATAAACTCCTATAGACGTCAAATGAGTTATTGACAAAATCAATAACAACGGAACTTAAAATTTAGCATGTATTACAAGTACGAAGATGACATTTACAACCGTTAAAGCGATTGACGACAAGGAGGAGATTAATTTGAAGAAGATTGTAAGCTTTTTATAAACGGTAGCAATTGGCATGACTAGTATTAGTCCACTTTCCGTAAGTGCATTACCAACCACTGCACCAGCTAGTGACTTTAAAGTCAATACTGCTTGGACTGCAGACGCCAATAGTACCTCCAACGCCAACGAATCCTTAGCAGGCTTCGGATTTGTTATCTACAAGAAGAGAAAAGAAGCTTAAATCATAAAAAAAGGTTGTAATGCCTAAGTGATTCAAAAGAATGACTTAAGTCTTATAGCCTTTTTTGTTTAGTTAATGATGTTTGCTAGATGATTGATATCATCAATCATCTGTTGTTCAAACCACTTTGTGTCTGCATGTTTGAGTACATAGACATGACTGTTGATATTCTGTGTGAAGATGGTTTGTCCGCGTGTCTCTTGTCCAGATAAGACGACTTTGGTATCACAGTATTCACCCTCAAATTTATCAGGTTGTAATAGATAAAGGGTGACTGCTAAATCAAAAATCGTGTGTCTTGTACGTTGATGTTGTCTACCATATATCGCAAAGAAGTCCATCAGTCCTGCAACCATCTTGGTTAGATAACGGTTATCTTGGTTCCACATCTGTACTGTTTCTTCATCGATCGTACAATCATCACAACATTCAAGTGGGATAATTGTTGTCTTTACTTTTGATGTAAACACAATGTCTGCCGCATGTGGATCTGCATAGATATTAAATTCCGCATGCGGTAATACATTCCCTCGATACCAAGAGCCACCCATGAGTACAATCTCTTCGATGTTATCTTTGACTTCTGGATGATGTGTGAGTAAACTTGCGATATTTGTAAGTGGGGCAAGCGCCATAATCGTTACTTTATTTGGCGAAGATAATATCTTATCCCTCATAAAGGATAGGTAATCAGATGAAACTGGTTTCAAGTGATGTTGTGGAAATTCAAATCCTTCTAGACCATTATAGCCATGGGCTGGTTGCGGGGATGGCTTAAATACCAAAGGTTTATCAGCACCCATGCATACAGGTATTTCTTCATGATGGATATATGAGAGTACATTCAACATGTTTTGTGTGATTAATGGTAATAGGTTATTACCACATACTGTTGTGATTCCTAGGATTTCAAAGGATTCTGGATGTGCTAGAGCTGATAGGATAGCCATCACATCATCATGTCCTGGATCACAATCAACTAAGACATATTTCTTATGCATGTTTGGCCTCGATTCTACACTTGATCAGTGATATCTCTTCATCTGATTGGTTACATATTCCTACAGATGATGGTTTGGTCTCTGCTTTGATGGGATAGCTATCTTGATTGAGTTTGAGGAGTTGTTTGTCAATATCAATCTCAATCAAGAATATCTCTTGGTTTGTATTTGTAATTGGTACTCTTTGGATACTGTGTTGATTACAAGTACAAATATAAATATGATGATTGTCTATTTCGATGGATTGGTAATCATAACAACCATTCCAGCGATAACATAGATGTAAATGTATATTCTTTGTTGGATGAATTTCTAATGATAATTTATGAGTGAGTGTATCAGGACCAGAGAAGTTAAACGCACTATGTGGCTGTAATCGAAATTCGTTGTTGGTTATGTTTGCATTACCACGATGGAAGCGAAGTCCTGAGATTGCGTGTATTTGGTTGAGATTGAAGTCTAGACCCCAATCCTCAGTATGTAATTTACAAAAGTCAATTTCATACTGTGGTTGTTTATAGACTGTTAGTTGTTTGATATTGAAGTATGCATGTTGTATACGTGTTTTAGCTTTGACAAGGATTCCGTAAGTTCGATATGGAATGTCATCTGCATTTGGTTGGAATGTTAAAGTTGAGGCAGATGAGTATTCACTTTGATAGATCTTTCCTGAGTATCCTTGCGTAAATAGTGCGTATTCTAGATTGAGTTGTTGCGGATTGTCGATTATGACTTCTAGTTTATCGTTGGGCTCTAGAGTTGAGGAAAACTCTGGTTCATAACGGTAGTCATATACTTCTTCTGGTAAAAAGTAAGAGTGTTTATATACTTTGAATTCTTGGTTTTCAAGTACATTATCCATGCATACTTGAAGATTGTGTTGATTGACACGTAAGTTGCATGCATGATAGCGATTGTGATCTACAATGAAACCATTTGTTGAATATGGTAAATCAAAATGTGTTGTATGAATTCCATTTTGATAAATTGGGTAAGGTAGTTGATTTAACTTACATGCAAGAATACTGAAGTGGTATGCGGAGTTTGAGATTGTGGTGATATTAATGGAGCCAATGGATGAGGAGCATAATAGGATATCATTGATTGGTGTAATCCATTTATCATCGATTCCATCAAGTCCTAGCATCATACCCATGATGGAAGCGACATTACCGAGATTGCAATCGGTGTCTCTTCCTGCTTCAGCAATCAGTTGCATGGTTTTATCAAAGTGATTATCCCCATACAGCATGCCATATATCATGATGGCTGTATTGGGGAGGATATGACATAATCCTTCAAAGTTATCATAGCTATATTTGTCTTCGATGTAGGCCAAGCAGCGATTTGAATCTGTTGGATATTGTTGGTGGAAGTTTAGGATATTTTGAACTGTTGTAACGTAGCTTGAGGTTGGATTGAGGTACTGTAGTGCTGCTTGGATGAGCTGATTACAATCTTTGTATTTCCAAGCTAAACTGATACATACTGCTACAAATTTACCGCCTTCAATGCCATCACCATCATGTGTAACACTGCTCATCATTTTGGCCAGTTTGCAAGCTAGTTGTGGGTTGTCTAAAGCAACGTATCCCCAACAATCACTGAATATCTGTCCACCGATCTGTTCAGCGATGGCTTTGGTGTTTTGCTTGATAGATCCTGATTGTGGGGCAGGGATACCACTAATTAGGTTTAACCATGCGGTATGTTCTGTTGATATGCCTTTGCCTCCCCACCAGAAGAATCCTTTTTCATGTGGGACAACATTCAGTAGGTTGTTGGCAAAGTCATCAACTGTGAGTTGATCGATTGTTTTATCTTCGATTGCTTTGGCAAAGAATAGGGGTCCATTTGCGTCGTCATCCGCCGCAAATACACCATAGTCTGTTAAGTAGTTGGTAATTGGTTGGTAGAGTTTGCGTACTTGTGGACCTGTCCAGGCTTCGATTGGAGCGCCTAATCGTATACCGATATTTTTAGCTAGCCATGAGGCATAGATGTGTTGATAGATTTCATCAAATGTTTTCATAGTTCTCCTAGTATTTGTGATATTATATCGTATATTATGTTGATTGCGAAGTATCGCAATTGATGAAATCTTATTCCAAAAACATGAGCATTATACATGCATATAGTTTGATTTATGTTATATTTTGTAATAGAAATGGGAGGATTTTACGACATGAGTGATATTCTAAATATCATCAACGATGAAACACTGACTTACCAACAGCAATTATTAGCTTTAGCTAGATATGCTGAAAATACAGATCATACCATTGAACTTTCCCCTGAATTGATTCAGGCAAAGGAAGATCGCATTATCTGTGATTTGGGCGAGGGAAATGCACCTTATCGTCCACGTTATATTTGCCCTGATTATGAATTGTTAATGAAGAATGGATCAAAGTTCTTACAACTTGATCCACCAAAGAATCTTTATGAAGCTTTAAATACGTTGTTGATATTCTATCGCAATGTACCTAGTATTACATCTTTCCCTGTATACTTAGGTGATTTGGATGATTTACTTGAGCCTTTTGTAATACAGGAGACACGTGAGAACGCCAAGGCTGCGATGCGTTTGTTCTTGTTGAATATTGATCGTACACTAACGGATTCTTTCGTTCATGCGGATGTAGGTCCCCAGGATTCACAGACTGCTCGTATCTTATTTGAGTTAACAGAGGAAATGCAATTAGCTGTTCCAAACTTAACATTGAAGTATGATCCTGAGATTACTCCTCGTGAGTTTGCTTGTTTAGCAGTGAAGTGTATGTTAAAGACTTCTAAGCCATCCTTTGCGAATCATAAGATGTTTACAAAGGAATGGGGAGATAAGTATGCAATCGCATCTTGCTATAACGGACTTAAGGTTGCTGGCGGTGGATTTACATTGCCACGTTTGCGTATGTATGAATGTTCTCTAAAGGCTAAGGATGTTGATGATTTCTTAGAAAATGTATTACCTAAGTACGCTTCAATCATGTTAAAAATGATGGATGATCGTATTGAGTTCTTAGTTGAAAAGACAGCTTTCTTTAAGTCTAACTTCTTAGTAACGGAAGGCTTTGTGAAGTTAGATAACTTTACTGGTATGTTTGGTATGGTTGGCTTGGCTGAATGTGTCAATCATCTATTAGGTATCCAGGATCCTAAGAAGGGTTTTGGTAATAATGATGAGGCTGATCAACTTGGTCTACGTATCATGGATCGCTTAGAATCTCTTGTAAATGCACACGATTCTAAGTACGCAGCTGCGTTTGATCATAAGTATCGTCTACACGCGCAAGTTGGTATTGATAGTGATGGTCGTGAGGATTCTCCTGGTGCTCGTATTCCTGTAGGGGCTGAACCTATTATTCCTTTACAGATTGCTCATTCTGAGAAGTTCCATAAGTATTTCCCTACGGGTATTGGTGATATCTTTAAGTTTGAAGAGACTTGGGAGAATACACCGGATGCTGTATTAGATATTATCGATGGCGCAATTCGCAATGATATGCGTTACTTCTCTGGTTATCTTGAGAATAACGATGTCGTTCGTGTAACGGGATATCTTGTTAAGAAGAGTGAATTAGCGAAGTTGGATGCTGGCAAACAATCCTTGAATAATGTTTCAATATTTGGTCAAGGCGCACGTAATACTGGAGCTGCTTTAGATCGTACGATTGTACATGCAGAAGATAGCTCCAATTAATAAAATTATTGAATTTTCGAATGTAGATGGACCTGGTAATCGCACGTCCATCTTTGTTCAAAAATGCCCATTTAAATGTTTATACTGTCATAATCCTGAAACAATTCATATGTGTAACCATTGTGGTAAGTGTGTTGAAACTTGTCCCAAGACAAATGAAGCCTTAGAGATTGTGGATGGAAAGGTGATATGGCATAAGGAACATTGTATTGATTGTGATACCTGCATTCATGTTTGCCCTCATTTATCTTCACCAAAGATAACCATGATGAATGCGGATGATGTGATTGAAAAGTTAAAGCCACTATTTCCATATATTCAAGGTATTACGGTATCTGGTGGTGAATGTACCAATTATCCAGAGTTTTTAACAGAGTTATTTACCAAGGTACATGCAAATAACAAGACTTGTTTTCTTGATTCGAATGGCGCATATCTGTATGAATCAATGCCAGAATTGATGGAAGTTACTGATGCGGTCATGTTGGATGTAAAGGCTTGGAATCAATCCTGGCACAAAAAGTTAACAGGGATATCCAATGAGAATGTCTTACGGAATCTAGAGTGGTTACAACAACACAACAAACTCTATGAGGTTAGAACGGTATGTATGCCTAACATGCATGAAGATAATATGGAAACTGTCATGGGAGTTTCCAGTCATCTACAAGCAAATATCCGTTATAAATTGATTAAATATCGTCCGTTTGGTGTACGCAAAGAAGGACTAGATCAATTAGGCAATACGATTACGACCGATGAAGAGATCAAACTACTAAAGAGCGCTGCACAGAAACAAGGCGCTAAAAATGTAGTCATTGTATAGTAATTAAAAAGTTATTTTGAAAAGTGAAATAAAAAAATTTTGGGATAATATTGCTTTTTCTAGCTGAGTATGAAAAAATAAAACTGCAGATAGATGAGTAAATACTCAATAGAGGAATGCAAAGTTATGAGAAATTAAATGCACCCACAACTCACCAAAACACAAATATAGATAAATGTTTTGGAGTTGCTAAGGGTGTATTTTTTACTTTAGCATTCACTTGCCTGCTTTGTAGCTTCATATTTTATTTTAG
>JALENJ010000026.1 GCA_022767445.1 Erysipelotrichaceae bacterium
AGTGGCCACACCTGTTCCCATCCCGAACACAGAAGTTAAGCACTGCAGCGGCAAAAATAGCGTCAGCAAATCGAGCACGTTGCCGGGTCTTATCAGAGTCCTATTTGGACTCTTTTCTTTTTTCCCTTTTTCAAGGTATAATATTTTTATGAGTAAACCTAGTAAATACCAAACACGTATACGTATATTAATCGCATTATTCATGGGGTTATTTTTATTGTTGTTTGTGCTATTAGCTAAGCTTATTTTCTTTACACCAAGGCAATCTTCTAAGACGGATTGTAAGGATTGTTTCTCAACCTCGAATGAGCTTGTGGGAAGTAATTCAAATCAGGCAAGTGATGATGAATCAGGTTTTTCTAGTACATCAGATGAGCAGTCTGATGACAATGTTGATGAACAAGAAGAAGTTGTACCTTCTGTGGATACTCAGACGATTACATCTATCTATAAAGTCACAAATAAATCTCATCTAATGAATAGTAACTATGTACCTAGTGATTTAAGAGTCGCGAATGTATCATCCAATGGTGCACAGTATCTAAGAGATGAAGCTGCTACTCATCTAGAACAAATGATCCAGGATGCTAGCCGTGATGGTATTCAGCTTTATTTGGTAAGTGGTTATCGTTCTTATTCGACACAGGTTGATTTATATAATGAATATGTTAGAACAGATGGAAAAGAGTTAGCTGATTCTTATGATGCACAACCTGGTGCTAGTGAACATCAATTGGGTTTGGCTGTTGATTTATCAGATGGTGATCGCAGTCATGATATTGATTATTCCTTTGAGGGAACAAGTGCTTATCAATGGTTATTGAGCAATAGCTATAAATATGGATACATATTGCGTTATCCACAAAACAAACAGTCGATTACCGGAATTGTTTATAATCCTTGGAGTTTTAGATACATTGGTGTTGAGGAAGCCAAAAAGATTTATGAGTCTGGACTAACTGTTGAAGAATACTACAAAATTCAGTAAATTATTGATGGGAAAATTCCCATCTTTTTTACCAAATGTAATACTTTTAGTGTAGAATAGACAAGTGCGTTTTTAAGGAGATAGAGATGATTAAACAGCTTTCAAAAAGTATTAGAGAGTTTATGAAACCGACAATTTTGACGCCTATTTTCGTTGTTGGTGAAGTTCTGATGGAAGCCTTTATTCCTTACTTAATATCATTATTAGTGAATGATATTAAAGCGGGATGTGATGTTTCTGTTGTTTTAAGTTATGCATGGAAATTGATAGGGTTGTCACTGCTTTCCTTGTTGTTTGGATATTTAGCAGGTATCTATTGTGCAGAGGCTAGTACAGGTTTTGCGAAAAATTTACGTTTTGATATTTTCTCCAATATTCAGAAGTTCTCTTTCTCGAATATTGATAACTTCTCTTCTGCATCCTTAGTAACACGTTTGACAACGGATATTCAGAATGTCCAATTGGCATTCATGATGATTATTCGTACTGCTGTGCGTGCTCCATTAAATCTAATTTTCTCGTTTGTGATGGCTTATGTAATGGGTGGAACGATGGCGGTTGTATTCTTATTTATTATTCCAATTCTAGGCTTAGGTTTATATTTAATTGCGAGAAATGCGATGCCTATTTTCAAGAAGGCTTTCCCTCTGTTCGATAAGTTAAATCGTGTTGTCGAAGAGGATGTAAAGGGTATTCGCGTAGTGAAATCTTTTGTACGCGAAGATCATGAAATTGAGAAGTTTGAAAATACTTCCGAAGAAATTCGTCGTGAATTTACTCGTGCCGAGAGAATTCTCGCTTTGAATAATCCTTTTATGCAGATGAGCATTTACGCTGTTATGTTATTTGTCATGATGTTTGGTTCTCAGAAAATCATTTCAACAAGTGGAGCTGCTTTAGACATTGGTCAATTCTCTACATTGATGACATATAGTTTCCAGATCATGGTTTCCTTGATGATGTTATCTATGATCTTTGTATTAATTTCATTCTCTGAGGAGTCTTGTCGACGTATTGTTGAAGTATTGAATGAAAAGAGCTCTATCACTTCTAAGGAGAATGCAATTACTACTGTTAAGGATGGTTCCATTGACTTTGACCATGTAACATTCAAGTATTCTGAAAATGCAGAAAAGCCTGTATTGAATGATATTGATATTCATATCAAGTCTGGTGAAACAATTGGTATTATTGGTGGAACTGGTTCTGCGAAGTCTTCTTTTGTACAGTTGATTCCTCGTTTGTATGATGTTACGGAGGGTACTGTTCGTGTTGGTAAGGATGATGTTCGTGACTATGATTTGGTAACGTTACGTGATTCTGTAGCGATGGTATTACAGAAGAATGTATTGTTCTCTGGTACGATTGCGGATAATATCCGTTGGGGTAATAAAGATGCTACATTAGAAGAGGTAAAACATGTATGTCATCTAGCATGTGCGGATGAATTTATTGAGCAGATGCCTGATGGATATGATACTTGGATCGAACAGGGTGGTACAAACGTTTCTGGTGGACAGAAGCAGAGATTATGTATCGCACGTGCACTATTGAAACAACCTAAGATTTTGATTTTAGATGACTCTACATCTGCAGTAGATACTAAGACTGATGCTTTGATTCGTAAGGCGATGCGTGAATACATCCCAGAGACGACAAAGATTATCATTGCACAAAGAACTTCATCTGTTGCAGATGCAGATCGAATTATCGTATTAGATGACGGTAAGATCAACGCAATTGGTACAAGTGAAGAGTTATTAAGAACAAATCAAATCTATCGTGAAGTTTATCTATCACAAAATAAACAAGGTACTGAAACAATTGAAGAGGAAGGAGCTAATGAAGATGAAAAACAATCGTTCTAAATCTGTTAGTAGAATTATTAAGTTAGTGCTCTCTTTCTTCCCTGTGCTTTTACCTTTGATTGTTGTGATGATTATCTTGAATGCAATACTGGGTGCTTTACCATCTATTTTCCAACAGAATGTCATTGCGATTCTTCAGGAAGCTTGGGAGAATGGTTGGACTTGGGAAGTTACGCAACCGCTCGTTACTAAGGTGGTAGCTATATTAGCAATCATCTATATCGTTGCGTTGATTATCAGCTTTATTTACAACCAGTTGATAGCTGTATTTACACAGGGTGTATTACAGAAGTTGCGTAATCGTGTATTTACACATATGCAGACATTACCTATTCGTTATTTTGATACGCATCAGCATGGCGATATCATGTCTTATTACACGAATGATATTGAAGCGATGCGTCAGATGATTTCGCAGAGTTTCCCTCAGTTGTTAATATCTTTGATTACAGTCTTAACAATCTTGGTGATTATGTTCTATTACAGTATTCCAATGGCACTTGTAATTATCTTAGGCGCGTGTGTAACGATTACTGTAACGAAAAAACTTGGCGGTCTATCTGCGAAGTACTTCGTTCTTCAGCAGAAGGCAACTGGTAATACTGAGGGTGTTATTGAAGAGATGGTAAATGGCCAAAAGGTTATTAAGGTATTCAACCATCAAGCGGAAGCGGAAGAAGCTTTCAACAAAGCAAATGATGAACTTTATCAAGCTTCCAATACTGCCAATCGTTATTCCAATATTTTGATGCCTGTATTGAACAATATCAACTATTTAATTTATGTATTCGTTGCGGTTGCGGGTGGTATCTTCATCCAAAATCAGATTCCAAATATTTCGATTTCTGGGCTTCCATTCTCAATTGCGGTTGTTGTGCCTTTCTTAGGTATGTCTCGTCAGTTTGCGGGTGCGATTCAGCAGATTTCCCCACAGATTAACTCAATCGTTATGGGTCTTGCGGGTGCAGAGAGAATCTTTGACTTGTTAGATCAAGAACCTGAAGTTGATCATGGTGTAGTTGAGCTAGTAAACGCAACTGAAAAGGACGGAACACTCAAGGAAACAAGTGAAAAGACAGAACTTTGGGCTTGGAAGTATCCTCATGAGGATGGAACTGTTACCTTGACTAAGGTTGCTGGTGATGTTCGTTTTGCGAATGTTGACTTTGCGTATAATCCTGAAAAGGTTATCCTGCATGACATTACATTGTATGGTAAACCTGGTCAGAAGATTGCCTTTGTTGGTGCAACTGGTGCAGGTAAGACAACAATCACAAACTTAATCAATCGTTTCTATGATTTAGCGGATGGTAAGATTCGCTATGATGGCATCAATATCAATAAGATCAAGAAGTCTTCATTGCGTAAATCATTAGGTATTGTCTTACAGGATACTGTACTATTTACAGGAACTGTCATGGATAATATCCGTTATGGACGTTTGGACGCTACGGATGAAGAATGTATCGCAGCTGCTAAACTTGCGGGTGCTGATGGCTTTATTCGTCACTTACCACAAGGATATCAAACAATGTTAAATGGAGATGGATCCAATCTATCCCAAGGTCAATGTCAGTTGTTAGCAATTTCTAGAGCTGCCGTTGCGGATCCTCCTGTTATGATCATGGATGAAGCAACTTCATCTATTGATACACGTACAGAGCAGATTGTACAAACTGGTATGGATCGTTTGATGAATGGTCGTACGGTATTTGTTATTGCACACCGTCTATCAACGGTTAAGAATTCAAATGTTATTATCGTTCTTGATCATGGACGTATCATTGAACGTGGTACACATGAAGAATTACTTGAACAAAAGGGTCAATATTATCAGTTATATACTGGGGCATTTGAACTAGAATAGTATAAAAGAGGCTGTACGCCTCAAGTAAATCTATAAAATTCACTTAATCGTTACAGCCCCTAGGATTAATAACAAGTATGAATGAATATAAATGCCTAGCTAATGGGTAGTTTAGCTAGGCATTTTAAATATTACCAGAAGCGTTTCTTACGCTCTTTGGCAGCGGATATTAAATCATAATCTGTTTGAATATTGAGTGGTAATCCTTCTACAACGGATAGTGCACGGTTAAGGTATTCATCGGTTAGGAAGTATTCTGGATTGTGGATATCTAGACCGATGATAATTGGACATTGTTTTTGAGCAAAGATTTCAAAGAAGGTATGTGTTGGATACGCATAGCGTGTACCATCTTTGTAGGTTTTTAGGCCTGTTCTGACACCTGAACCACAGTTTATTTCCAGGGGAATGTCATAATATAGAGATAAGTCTGCGATACGATTTGCGGCTTGTCTAACAGAATCATCTATCTGTGGATAGCTCCATAGGGCAACATCTGGGTGGGCTATATAATCACACATATAGTGTTTACAAGCTTCTTCGATGCAATCAACATATTGATGTAATTGTTGTGGGGTTGTGATTTCATAAGCACTGTCTTTGTCGATGGATAGGTTATGTTGGCCAAGTATCACATAATCTAGTTCTTTACGATACTTGGTGATGGTTTCCCACTCGGTAGGATAATATTCAATTTCCATACCAAGGTAGATGTCGATTTGGTCTTTGTATTGTTCTTGAAGTGAACGAATGGATTGGTAGTAGTCATCTACCTGTGTAATATCCATTCTTTCTCTTGGTTGAGGTGTATTGTATGCGGCGTGATCACTGAAGCCTAGTTTACGGAATCCTGCTTGGATAGCTGCTTGTACATATTCTTCATCTGTTCCAATTGCGTGACCGCACCGTGATGTATGTGTGTGATAATTTGCTTGTATCATGTGTGTACTCCTTGTAACATGGATAAGTATATCATAGTTAGTGTTGACAAAGTATGGGTATGTATTATCATATACTTGAACGGTTGTTCAAGTATGAGGTATGTTATATGGAATATAAATATCAGGTAGTAGAGATTGATTGTGCGGATTGTGCTGCTGAGCTTGCTGATGAAATCCGTAAGATAGATGGGGTACAGAGTGCTGACATTCATTTTATGCAGGAAAAGTTGATCTTTTCCTGTGATGAATCATTACATGATGAGATAGAAAAGAAGGTATTTGATATCATTCATAATGATGAGCCAGATGCCAAGATTACACCAATCATGGATGAGGAAAGTCATCCCTATAAGTTTAAGATCAAGAATATTGACTGTGCAGATTGTGCAAATGAATTGGCTGAAAAGGCAATGCATATACAGGGTGTTGAAAGAGCAGAGTCTGATTTTATCCATGCGGTAATGACGGTTTGGTTTCCTACTAAGGAGTATGCACGCATTGAAAAAGAACTTGCGGATATGATTGCCAAAGAGGAGCCTGATGTTGAGTTTTCTCGCTATTATACTGAACATACACAACAACAAGAGGAGAATCATGAACAACAGACAATGATCATTCGTTTAATTGTTGGTGCGTTGTTATTTGGAGTGGCTTTGTTTACACATGACCTCTTCAGTAATATCGTCGCAATTATATCCTTTGTGGTACTTGGATATGATGTTGTGCTAAAAGCGTTTGGTAATCTTAGAAGAGGTCATCTATTAGATGAACATTTCTTGATGACAATCGCAACTTTTGCGGCATTGTATTTAGGTGACTTTAAAGAAGCGACTGCTGTTATGTTGTTTTATCAGGTGGGAGAGTTCTTCCAGGACTTAGCGGTTGATCGATCTCGTAAGTCTATCGCTAGTCTAATGGATATCCGTCCAGATTTTGCTAGCGTACAAAGTGGAGATACATTCATTCAAGTTGATCCAAGTCAGGTCAATGTAGGTGATATTATCCAGGTAAAACCTGGTGAAAGAATTCCGTTGGATGGTGTCATTGTTGCTGGTAGTTCTTCGTTAGATACTGCATCATTAACAGGTGAGTCCAATCTAAAGGATGTGGATGTTGGTGATGAGGTTATCAGTGGTGTTGTAAGTACAAATGGTGTTATTCAGATTCAAGTAACAAAGGAATATGGTGATTCTACTGTGGCTAAGATATTGAATCTGATTGAAAGTGATAATGATTCTAAGTCATCACAAGAGAAGTTTATTACGAAGTTCTCTCATTACTACACACCCATCGTAGTTGGACTAGCAATTCTTGTGGCGATTGTTGTAGGAATAGTGAGTAGAGATATCAATGAAGGTATTTATCGTGCATGCACGTTCTTAGTTATTTCTTGTCCATGTGCTTTGGTAATATCAATTCCTCTGTCTTTCTTTGCGGGTATTGGTGGTTTATCCGCAAACGGTATTATGTTAAAGGGTTCTAATTATGTCGAACAAATTGCAAAGCTAGATACGATTGTATTTGATAAGACAGGTACTTTAACAACAGGTAAGTTTGCGGTAAGCAAAGTACTAGGAAGTAATGATGATAATACTGTATTACGTATTGCGGCATATGCGGAGAGTTATTCCAATCACCCAATTGCTAGGGCAATACAAAGTGCTTATCAAGAAGAGATTGATCCATCACGAATCCAAGATTTAAAAGAAATTGCTGGAAGAGGTATAGTATTAAAGCTTGATGGTAGAGATGTACTTGTTGGTAATTACAAGTTAATGCAAGAAAACAATATTGCATGCATGGAATATAATGAAGCAGGAACATATGTATATGTAGCACAGGACGGAAACTTCTTAGGATGTATTTTGTTGAAGGATACAATAAAAAATGGTGCCGAAGAAGCGGTTCATCAGTTATCTAAGAATCATGCTTGCATGATGGTGTCTGGCGATGCACAAGCAATCTGTGATGAGGTTGGTGCAGAGCTACATATGAAGGATGTGTATGGTGAATGCTTGCCAGAGGATAAGATTGCTTATGTAAATAAACAAAAGAGCCAGGGCAGTGTTGCCTTTGTGGGTGATGGTGTTAATGATGTACCTGTTATGCGTAGTGCGGATATTGGTTTTGCGATGGGTATGCAGGGTAGTGATGCGGCGATTGAAGCTGCGGATGTTGTCATTACAGATGATAATCTGGATAAGATCTCTGTAACGATTCAACATGCAAAACGTATTATTCGTATCGCCAATGAAAATATTGTATTTGCGATAGCTATCAAAGTATTAGCGCTCATTCTAGGAGCGCTAGGTATTGCGAATATGTGGATGGCAATCTTTGCGGATACTGGTGTGGCTATCTTATGTGTATTAAACGCAGTTCGACTATTAAAAGTAAGAGCTTAGTCTAGGAGTGGTATAGGCTGTTGTGATAGAATAGGATCGATATAAGGAGGTAATCTTTTGCATATCTTAGATATCGTATCAATTTTAGTCCTGATACTTGTGATTGTACTTGCATTACTACGGTATCAGTGGAAAAGAGGAAAAAGATGAGAAAGCTATTAACACAGTTATTTGTCAATGCTCTATCACTATGGGTCATTGACTTCGTGATGAGTTCTGTATATATTTCTACACCGACAGCATTGGTTGGAACAGCATTAATCTTAGTGATATTAAATGCAGCATTAAAGCCTGTATTACAGTTGGTTTCATTACCAGTCACATTCCTAACATTGGGATTGTTCGCACTATTTATCAATGCATTTGTATTAGAGCTTGCCTTTAGTTTCGTATCAGGTTCCTATATTGCAGGTTTCTCTTCTGCAGTTTGGGCAAGTATTCTATTATCTATTGTCAATTCAGCACTGAATACAATCATGGATTAACATCGTATATTATGTACGATGTTTTTTAAATATCTGCTATAATTTTTATCGATATGAGAACGATTATACAAAGAGTTACGCATGCCAGTGTCACCATTGCGGGACAAGTTCATGGCAAGATTGAACAGGGATTTATGATCCTTGTAGGTATTAAGGATAGTGATGATGAAGCTGTTGTAAAGAAGATGGCTGAAAAGATCGCAAAGTTAAGAATTTTTGACGATGAAAACGGAAAGATGAATCTATCACTCGACAAAGTTGGTGGAAAGATTCTATCGATTTCACAATTTACATTATTTGCGAATTGTAAGAAGGGAAATCGACCAAGCTTTGATGAAGCAGGTAAACCCGAACATGCGAAAAAGATGTATCTATACTTCAATGAAGTACTTCGAGGTTTAGAAATTGAAGTACAAGAAGGCATCTTTGCGGCAGATATGAAGGTAGAACTGTTGAATGATGGACCAATCACAATCTTTTTAGACTCGGAGGATTTAAAATGACAGAGATTATTTATGGAAGTGAACTATCATCCGAGCTAAAACAGAGTATGCGTGCAAAGGTGGATGCTTGGGTAAAAGAAGGAAAGAGAAAACCATGTTTAGCGGTTATTCTTGTTGGAGATAATCCTGCCTCAGTATCGTATGTCCGCGGCAAGGAAAAAGCATGCCAGGCTGTAGGAATTGATACACAGACATTACGTTTGGATGCCAATATTTCTCAGGCGGATTTAGAGAGTGAAATTCGTAAGTGTTCGAATGATTCCAAGGTGGATGGTATCTTGATCCAATTGCCACTGCCAATTGGATTAGATGAGGATAGAGCGATCGCTTGTGTTGATCCAAATAAGGATGTGGATGGACTTCATCCACTCAACTTTGGTAAGTTCTTTATGAATCAACCATCATTTATCCCATGTACACCACTGGGTATTATGGAATTATTAAAACGTATGCATTGTGATCCACAAGGTAAGCATGCGGTTGTAATCGGCAGATCCAAGCTTGTAGGTACACCTGTAGCTAGATTGTTGCAGAATGCGAATGCGACAGTAACGATATGCCATTCACATACTGCTAACTTGAAACAGATAGCCAATATGGCGGATATTCTAATTGTAGCGGTAGGTAAGGCAAAGATTATCGATGCGTCCTATATCAAAGAAGGAGCGTATGTCATTGATGTCGGTGTCAACTCTGTCGATGGTCATCTTTGTGGGGATGTTGATTTTGACTCAGCATTAGGCAAAGCAGGTGCGATTACCCCTGTACCTAAGGGCGTTGGCCCAATGACGATATGCATGTTGTTGCAAAATACAATCACTGCATATGAAAGAGGTGAGTTACATGATAACTGATTATGGTCTCAATGATATCGTAGAGATGAAAAAAGAACATCCATGTAGAAAATCCAAATATTGGAAAATCATTCGTATGGGTGCGGATATTAAGATTAAGTGTCAGGGATGTGGTGCTGTTGTAATGTTTCCTCGACATGAGTTTGAGCGTAAACTAAAGAAAATGATTGAAAAAGCACCGGTTGAAAGTGAGGAATAGATATGGCATTAACGGCAGGCATCGTTGGATTACCAAACGTTGGTAAATCTACATTATTTAATGCAATTACAAATAGTCAGGTACTAGCAGAGAACTATCCGTTTGCGACGATTAGTCCAAACGTTGGTGTGGTTGAAGTACCAGATAAGAGAATGGATGATTTCGTTGAGATCTTCCATCCAAAGAAGACAATCTACACAACGTTTGAGTTCACGGATATCGCTGGTCTTGTAAAGGGTGCTTCCAAAGGTGAAGGCCTTGGAAACCAATTCTTAGCGAATATCCGCCAGACAGATGCGATTGTACACGTTGTTAGATGTTTTGATGATAACAACATTGAACATGTAGAAGGTTCTGTAGATCCAATCAGAGATATTGAGGAAATCAACTTAGAATTATGCCTAAGTGATTTAGATACAATACAAAATCGTATCGCAAAGATTGCAAAAAAAGCACAGACATCTAAGGACAAAGATGCGATGGCTGAATATACTGCATTACAGAAGTTTGAAAAGCTGCTAGAAGCAGGAACACCAGTACGCTTAAGTGACTTGGATGATACGGATAAAGAAATCCTAAAAAACTATGGACTACTAACATCTAAGCCAGTCATCTATGTCGCAAATATGAGCGAAGATGAAGTTGGTAATCCGGAAGGCAATGCTTATTACCAAAAGGTAAAAGAGTTCGCAAGTAAAGAAGGTAGTGAGTGCATCGCTATTTGTGCACGCATGGAAGAAGAGCTAGCAGGCTTAGATAAAGAAGAGAAGATTGCATTCATGCAGGATTTGGGAATTGCCCAATCAGGTTTGGATAAGATCATCCGTGCTGCCTATCACTTGTTAGGATTGAGAACATTCTTTACTGTTGGTGAACCAGAATGCCGTGCATGGACATTCCATGAAGGAATGAAGGCACCACAGTGTGCAGGTGTCATCCACACAGACTTCGAAAAGGGATTTATTCGGGCGGAGATTTACAGCTATGAGGACTTGATGGAATATCGTACAGAACAATCCGTCAAGGAACATGGCAAGATGCGATTAGAAGGTAAAGAGTACTTGATGAAAGATGGCGATGTTGTCTTCTTTAGATTCAATGTATAATTCACATACTTTTCACTGGGAATCATGTTAAAATAATAAAAACAGGAGGTTCTTATGAAACTGATATTAGCGATTGTATCCAATGATGATGCATCTGCAGTTTCTGCTGCACTTACTAAGAATAATTTCTACATGACACGTCTTGCGACAACAGGAGGCTTCTTACGTGCTGGTAATACAACATTGATTGTCGGTACGGAGGATGAATTGGTAGATAAATGTATCGAGGTGATTGGCGAAGAAGCCAAACGTCGTACAGAAATCGTACCATCCACAGCTTCTTATGATGTTGGTCGATACGCATCCTTCCCAGTGGAAGTACAAATTGGTGGCGCAACAATCTTTGTGCTAGATGTAGAACAATTTAAGAAATTATAGAGCAGGGTAACCTGCTCCTTTTTAAAAATAGAGGAGAATATGACAGTATTATTTGTAAACGGAGCCTTTCGCAAAGACTCAAGAACATATATGCTCGCAGAAAAGTATCTAGAAAGATATCAAGAAGACATCGAGACAGTTGAACTTGGAGATACGGATTTGCGACCATTATTGAGAAAATCATTAGAACAATATTGTGAAGATGGTCGCAAACATACGTATAAAGATTCCATGTATGACTACGCAAAACAATTTTCACAAGTAGATGAGATTGTAATCGCAGCACCATTTTGGAATTTTGGCTTGCCAGCCATCGTACATGACTATTTAGAACTTGTATGTACGCAAGGCATTACATTTGATCTAGATAAAGATGGTAACTATTACAGTCTATGCAAAGCAAAGAAACTCGCACTCATATTAACTGCAGGTGGCAAACTACCTGTTGCTGATTGTGCAATCAGCTATATCAAGACACTTTGTAGAGAGTTTTGGAAGATTGATGATGTACAATACTACTACGCAGATGGAATTGACTTAGTAGGAGCTGATACAAAGCGAATACTTGAGGGTGTGATTGAACAGTATGGTAGTACGCAAAAGTAATGTGAATGATATACCTGCAATCATGCAGATAGTCAACCACGCAAAACAACAAATGCATAAAAATGGTATTGACCAATGGCAAGATGGCTATCCTAACGAAGCTACAATCTTACAGGATATTCAACTGAATTGTAGTTATGTTGTACAGCAGGATCAAACTATTGTTGGTACTGTATGTTTGATGATTAGTGATGAGGTGAGTTATCATCATATTGAAAACGGTCGTTGGTTAAATCAACAATCGTATCTTGTGATTCATCGCATCGCTGTTATGCAAAGGGGTGTGGCTGGTATATTACTTGATGAAGCGATACATCTTGCGGTTGAAAATGATATTTACAACATTCGTGTGGATACGCATGAGGATAATATAGCAATGCGTAGGTTCTTGTCTAAGAATGGATTTCAAGAGTGTGGTGTAATTTATCTTGAAAACCATTCTAAGAGAATTACATATCAAAAAATACTAGAGTAATGGAGTATATCCAGTCATCTAGTATTTTTTAGTTTGTTATGTAAGTAATCTGATGTGTTATGTGATGGATTCTCTATCACATCAGATAAACAGTCTGCTAGTATATCAGCTATCTGTTTACCTAAATAACCATACTGTTTTAGTGTGTTACCGTTGATTACTAGATCCTTTAAAGAGTATGGTTCGTGATTGTTGATGATTTCTTGATAGTATGCATGAATGGTTGAAGCTTGATAGGAATCATCAATCACGCAGCGGAAACTGTGATAGGTATCAAATGGTATTTTGAGTTTTGATAATAGATATTTAAGTTCAATTTTGTTTGTAAGAGATACATGCATGTTTTGTATACAGGTGATGATAATATTAATTTCATCAGTAGAGTATGTCAATCGCTTGAGTATTTGTTTAGGGCTTTGTTGGTTACGTAAAAGGATTGCCATACGGATATTAGCATCACCTTTAGATTGTGCAAGGATCTTTGTGTTATCTAACAACCACGAGGTAGATAGTTCTGGTAGAAAGACTTGGATCACATCTGGATAATTTGTAATGATGTCTGGCAGTGAATGGGTTTGAAGGATTCCTATCCATTCACTGTGAATGCGTTCTACTGATATTTCTTTGAGTAAGTCTTTTTGTGCGTGGATTGCATGTGCAGTATTCTCCTCGATAGTAAAGCTGAGTCTACCCGCAAAACGCAATGCACGTAGGATGCGTAGTGCATCTTCATCGAATCTTTCAACTGGGTTGCCGATACAACGGATAATTTCGTTGTGTAGGTCATCAATACCATTGAAGAAGTCTAGTATTTCATCATCACCTCGAGTGCAAAGTGCATTAATGGTGAAGTCTCTGCGTTTGCAATCTTCTTGAATACTCTTAGAGTATTGGACGGATGATGGACGACGGTGGTCGATGTAGCTGCTTTCACTGCGGAAGGTCGTTACTTCGATAGGATGATGTTCAATCAGTACGGTTAATGTACCAAATTTTTTGCCTGTCTCAATGACAGGATAATCTTTAAATACCTCTAGCATCTGATCTGGTGTTGCCTCTGTTGTTAGATCATAGTCATGTACGGGTAGATTGAGCAGAGTATTACGAATGGCACCTCCAACAACGAATGCTTGGAAGTGATGTGTCTCTAGTAGTTTGATGAGAGTTTGCACATATGCTGGTATTTCGATTTTCATAGTTCTATTATAAAGTGTTATTTGACGTTCACAACATGATTTATTCTTTTCATTCGTTGAAATACAGAATATGATAATGATAGTAATTTGTTCTGGTTTTTACATTTTGAAAGGGAGAATTCGTTATGAGGATTGGACAATCAACAGATATTCATCGTTTAGCTGCTGGTAGAAAATTAATTTTAGGTGGTGTTGAGATTCCTTCGGAATTGGGATTGGTTGGTCATAGTGATGCGGATGCGTTATGCCATGCGATTGCGGAGGCGATATTGGGTGCACTTGCCTTGGGTGATTTGGGGCATTGGTTTCCAGATACTGATCCGAAGTGGGAAGGTGCTAGTTCTATCATCATCTTAAAGGAAGTCGGTTTGATGATGAAATCGCATGGATACCGTATTGGTAACGTAGATAGTTTAATCATGATTGAAAAACCGAAGATGGCACCACACATTCAAGAGATGGTTAATCATATCGCTGAGGCATTGGAGTGTGATAAATCACGCATCAGTGTAAAGGCGACTCGTGGTGAGGGTCTTGGTTTTGTAGGAAACTGTGAGGGTGTACAAGCACAAGCAGTTGTCCTACTTGAAAAGGAGGATTGATGCATGTTTGCGAAAACTTCGGAAGTGAAAGTATTGCGTGATCCGATTCATGGATATGTACATATCGATTTACAGGTTGTATGGGATTGTGTAAATAGCAATTGGTTTCAACGCCTTCGTCGCATTCGTCAATTGGGTGGTGCGTATGTAGTCTATCATTGTGCTGAACATACTCGTTTTTCTCACTCGCTTGGTGTGTATGAGATTATCCGTCGTATGGTAACGGAGGTGCCGGATATTGTCAGTGCTCTAAATGAGCATGACAAAGTGACAATCATGCTTGCAGGTTTACTGCATGATATTGGTCATGGCCCGTATAGTCATGCGTTTGAGGCAATCACGAACACATCGCATGAGGTATTTACTTGTCGTATCATTGAAGAAAATACTGAGATTACTAAGATTCTAGAGAAAGCTACGAAAGGTTTATCCAAGGATGTAGCGGATGTGATTCGTCACCAAAGTAAGAATCCACTGCTAACACAGATGATCAGTTCTCAACTAGATGCGGATCGCATGGATTATCTATTGCGTGATGCGTATTTTACTGGTACGAAGTATGGTGAGTTTGATTTGGAGAGAATACTACGTACACTCCGTGTTGTGGATGGCAAGCATTTGGTTGTAAAGGAGAGTGGTGTCTACGCTGTTGAGAATTACATCATGGCTAGATATCACATGTATTGGCAGGTATATTATCATCCGGTCGCACGTAGTTTTGAGACGATATTACATCTGTTGTTTAAACGTCTAAGGGATGTAAAGGGCGTAAGTGATCCATCGGTGATTCCTTTGTTTAAAACGGTGATCATGCAAAAGAAGATATCGTTAAAGCAATACTTCATGTTGGATGAATATGCGTTTGGATATGGTTTCTTGATGTTGTGCAATCATTCAGATGCGATTGTTAGAGATTTTGCGGAAAGATTACGTGATCGCCGATTGTTTGCGTATGCGGAAAGTGAGAAAGATCAAAACCGTAGAATTCGTCATCAATTAAAGAAGCGTGGTTATGACTTGGATTATTATTGGTCTAAGGATGAAGTATCACAAAGACCATATGAACCATATACGGATAGTCGTGGTGATGCGATTTGGGTGAAGTTGAAGGACAATTCGACTGTTGAGATGTCTAACGCATCCAATATTGTATATAGTTTGATTCATGGACCTACGCGTGATGAACTCAATGTGTATTATCCTAAGGAAAGTGAATGGAATGATGAAGTCAAATTGAGCGAGTAGCTCTATTTTTCTCTTGGAGAAAAGTCATTGACATATGTGTATCTTCGCCTATAATCATTGCAAGAAGGTGAAAATGGTAATCAAGGTTAAGTTAACGCAATACGATTTATTGGATGATAAGAATGAAGTTTTACTGGAGAGTAAGGCGATCTATGATAAAACTTCATTAAAGTATATAGAAGATAGCACACATGCAAAGCATGAAATCTACTTTGAAGATGATCATATTATTCTAAATCGTAATGCGGATATACAGGCAAATATTGTACTGCATGATTCTAAATTAGGCGAAGGAATCGTAGATTCTCCATATGGACGTATGACCATGCAGACAAAGTTGATACAAGCTCAAAAATGCGATGAATACTGGATGATCGAGTATCAGTTGTTAATGAATGATGAAATCGTTTTACATCGACAATTACGCTGGAATTTCACCTTTTGAAAAAATGTTTGACTTTATGATGAACATGGGGTATAGTGCCATGGCGTAGCAAACTTACATGCACTTTATAAAAGGAGATTTCATAGATGGTTAATAATGAGACAATGACGGATGTAGCCTATAATTGGCTCAAGAAAAGAAAAAAAGAAGTAGATTTTTCGAAGATATGGGATGAGGTTGTTAAGGTGATGGAAATACCTGAGGACAAAATCAGACGTAAGAAGGCACAGTTCTATAGTGACTTGATGCTGGATAATCGTTTTGCGGCACTGGATAATAATAAGTGGGATTTGCGCAATCGCCGTAAGTTTGAAGAAGTACATATCGATACATCCGAAATTGAATTAGAGGATGATGATATCGAGGATACAATTGAACCGGATGGATTAGATTTACCAAAAGGTGACGATGCATTTGATAATTAGGGGTAAAATGGCTAAGAAATTAGCCTTTTTTGATTGCGGTACTTTAAAAATATAGAGAAATAGTTTACTATAAATACGCTAAATAAGGAGGAAATAAGTCTTATGGTATTAGTTTCTGCAAAAGAAATGATTGAAAAGGCTCATGAAGGTCACTATGCAATTGGTGCTTTTAACATCAACAACATGGAATGGACAAAGGCTATCTTAGCTGCTTGTCAACAAGCAAACTCACCTGTAATTCTTCAGGTTTCTGAGGGTGCTGCTAAGTATATGTGTGGTTTCAAACAATGTGTTGATATGGTTAAGAACATTCATGACCAAATGGGTATCACAGTTCCAGTAGCTCTTCACTTAGACCACGGAACATTCGAAGGTGCAAAGGCTTGCATCGAAGCAGGTTTTACATCTGTAATGTTTGATGGTTCTCATTATGATTTCGAAGAGAACATGGAAAAATCCAAGGAAATCATCAAGTTAGCACACGACAAGGGTGTATCTGTTGAGTGCGAAGTTGGTGGTATCGGTGGTACAGAGGATGGCGTTACATCTAACGGTGAATTAGCTGATCCTAAAGAATGTGCTGAAATTGCTGGCTTAGGCGTAGATTTCTTAGCTGCAGGTATCGGTAACATCCACGGTGTTTACCCAGCTGACTGGGCAGGTTTAAACTTTGAAAGATTACAGGAGATTGACACAGCTGTTAATGGCAAACCATTAGTATTGCATGGTGGTTCTGGTATTCCATTTGACCAAGTACATAAGGCTATTACAATGGGTGTATCCAAGATCAACGTAAATACAGACTTACAGATTGTATTTGCTAAGGCTACTCGTGAATACATCGAAGCTGGTAAGGACCAACAGGGTAAGGGCTTTGACCCACGTAAGCTTCTAAAACCAGGAGCTGACGCTATCACAGCTAAAGTAGTTGAGATGGTTAACCAATTCGGTTCTGCTGACAAGGCTTAATCAAAGATAATGGATGTCTGCTAACACAGGCATCTTTTTTCTACCCCTAGAAGTAATGTAGAATTTCATGTAAAATGCTGTATATGATTAAAGCGGTATTATTTGACATGGATGGTATTCTCTACGATAGTGAATACTACTATATGCAAGGTACAATCGATCAGATGCGTACTTATGGTTATACAGGTACGGATGAGAGTATCTATCAGATTATCGGTACAACCATGCAAAGAACATATGAGATCCTCTATGATTTACTCGATGGGAAAGTTCCTCTTAAAACAATTGAGAAAAATAATACGGAGTACTTTAATGTAAAACATCCCATTCCTTTTAAGGAAATTATGTTTCCGGATGTTCCAGAAGCTTTGAAACAGATGAAGGACATGGGCTTAATGCTGGCAGTTTGTTCCGCATCGTCATATGATTTAATCGTTGCGAGTTTGAAAGATATGGGAATTGATTCCTATTTTGACTTTATCGAAAGTGGTGAAAACTGCCCACGATCAAAGCCATATCCAGATATTTATCTACTTGCTCAACAAACACTAAAAGTAAAAAAAGAAGAATGTCTTGTATATGAAGACAGCTGTGTTGGCATACAGGCAGGTATCTCTGCGGGGATTCGCACAGTCGCTAGAATTGATACACGATTCCATCAAGATCAATCCAAGGCGGATATACAAGTGAAAGATATCAACGAATTATTAGCGTTGATCAGAAAGGAAAATGAATATGCAGGAAGTCATTAAAATTGAAGGTGGACATACACTTGAAGGAGAGGTTACAATCTCCAGCGCAAAAAACGCGACTGTTGCGCTTATTCCTGCGGCTGTTCTAGCACATGGACCAGTCACAATCGTTGGTGTTCCACAGATTGCGGATGTTGAATCTCTAACGAAGATTTTGAATATCCTCAATGTTGATGTACAGTCTTCCTCCGCAGATCATTTAATTATCGATCCAACGAACATTCAAAACATCGACCTGACGGATGATGCAGTTACCAAGTTACGTGCGTCCTACTACTTTATGGGTGCTTTATTAGGTAGATTTGGTCGTGTACGTATGAAGATGCCAGGTGGATGTTACCTAGGTCCTAGACCAATTGACTTACATCTAAAGGGATTTGAGGCATTGGGTGCGACAGTTACCTATGATAAAGCTTGTTATACAATCAAAGCGAAGGAACTAAAGGGAGCGAAGATCTTCTTGGACTTAGCCAGTGTTGGGGCAACCATCAATATTATGATGGCTGCGGTATACGCTAAGGGTCGTACAATCATTGAAAATGCGGCGAAGGAACCTGAGATTATCGACGTTGCGACATTACTTAATAAGATGGGTGCCCACATCCGTGGTGCAGGCACAAATGTTATTACGATTGATGGTGTTGATCAGTTGATGGGATGTTTCCATGAGATTATCCCAGATCGTATTGAAGCAGGTACATTCCTAATCATCGCAGCAGCTTGTGCCAAGAAGATGGTGATTAAGAATATCATCCCACAACACTTAGACGCTCTAACTTCTAAATTACAGGAGATGGGCGTTGATATGGATATTGATGTAGACCGTATCACAGTAAGACATAGTGATTCTCTCGTCGCTACTGATATAACAACAAGACCATATCCAGGTTTTGCGACGGACTTACAACAACCACTCACTACCCTAATGACACAAGCCAAGGGTGAATCTAGAGTGGTAGAGACCATCTACGTAGAGCGCTTTAAGCACTGTGGAGAACTACAACGTATGGGTGCAGATATTGAAGTACAAACTGGCTCTGCTAGTATCAAGGGACCAAGTTCTCTATTTGGCACAAAGGTGACTGCCACAGACTTGCGTTGTGGAGCAGCGATGTTAGTCGCAGGTTTATTGGCTGAGGGTGTTACAGAGATTCATGATATCTATCATATCGACCGTGGCTATGCAGGTATTGATCAAAAGCTAAAGAACCTAGGTGCTGTGATTTGGCGTGAAACGGTCGAATAAAACCATTGCACGAAAAAAATTGTTGTGGTAGTATATGTAAGCATTTAGCACTTTCTTTAAACCAATCAGAGGTTTAAGGCAGAAGGGAGATAAAATATGAAAAAAGATATTCATCCAGCTTATCACAAGGCAAAGGTAGTATGTACTAGCTGTGGTTCAGAGTTCGAAACAGGTTCTGTATTATCAGAAATCAAAGTAGATACATGCTCAAATTGCCATCCATTCTATACTGGACGTCAAAGATTCGCACAGGCTCAAGGACGTATCGAGAAGTTCAATAAGAAATACGGTATTAAGTAAGAAGTTGGTTCGGTATAATTCCGAACCTTTTTCTTTGATGGAAAACTATGATAAAGTTGTAAATAGAAATACGTGGAGATATTGATATGGACGCTGTAAGAACGAAATTAAGAGAAATTGAAAAACAATATAAGGAGATTGTAGAGAAACTGATGGATGAAAGCATCATGTCAGATTCCAAACAACTCACAAAATTATCGAAGGAACAAGCTAGACTCACACAACCTGTGGAAGCTTGGCATCAACTACAGGAGTTAGATTCTCGTATTGAACAAGCAGACGAGATGTTAAAAGAGAATGACCCTGAACTAAAGGAAATGGCCCACTTAGAGAAAGAGGAGTGTGAACCTGAAAGAGAAGCTCTTCTAGAGAGAATTCAACATTTACTTGTACCACGTGATCCAGATGATGATCATGATGTCATTATGGAAATCCGTGGAGGTGCTGGTGGAGATGAAGGAAATATCTTCGCTGGTGATTTATATCGTATGTACAGTAAGTACGCTGAAAGCAAGGGTTGGAAGGTACAGGTCTTAGAGGCTTCTGTCAGTGAAGCTGGTGGCTATACCCAGATTATCTTCTCTGTAAAGGGTATAGATGTGTACAAGGAATTGAAGTTTGAATCTGGTGTACACCGTGTACAACGCGTACCAAAGACAGAGACGCAAGGGCGTATTCATACCTCAACAGCGACAGTGTTATGCCAACCTGAAGCAGAGGATACGGATATTGAGATTGATCCAAAGGACTTAACAATTGAGACACACCGTGCATCTGGTGCCGGTGGACAGCACATCAACAAGACAGACTCTGCTGTACGTATCGTACATATTCCAACTGGTATTACAGTTAACTGCCAAGAGGGACGCTCACAAATAGAAAACCGTGAAACGGCGATGCGTTTGATACGTGCTCGTGTCTATGAAGAATTAAAGCGTAGACAAGAGGAAGAAGCCGGCAAGATTCGTCGTGCTAAGATTGGTACGGGTGATCGTTCTGAGAAGATCCGCACCTATAACTATCCACAAAACCGTGTAACAGACCACCGCATCGGTTTAACGATCACACAGTTAGACCGTATCATGGAAGGTAAACTGGATGGTGTAATCGAAGGACTTCTTGCGGAAGAAGAGAAGAGAAAGCTTGAGGAAACACAGTTGTGAGTACATTTGCGAAAACAATCAAGCAGTACGAAAGAGAATGTGAAAAACAGGATATCCCTACAGAGACAGTCCTAGCTTATCTTGTCGAACTTACACAAAGAGACCGCTATGATCTATTCATGCATATAGATGATGAAATTCCAGATGATTTAGCTAGTGAATTCCATGCTGGCATGGATAGAATCTTACACCAAGAACCAATGGCCCATGTATTAGGCTACTCTTGGTTTTATGGATATAAGATGATTGTCAACGAGGATGTACTGATACCACGAAGTGAAACAGAGGAACTATGTGCACAAATTCTTGCTCGCATTGATGAACACTTTTCAAATCAAGCTACAATCGAATGTGCTGATGTAGGAACAGGTTCAGGTGCCATTGCGATTACCGTTGCGAAAGAAGAAAAGAAAGTGCGTATGCACGCAACGGATATCAGTGAAGAAGCACTCGTCACTGCTAGAAAGAATGCAGAAAACAACGAAGTATCTGTAGAATTCAAAGCTGGTGATATGTTGCAACCACTCATTGATGGTGGATTAAAACTAGATGTATTAATCTCAAATCCACCATACATCCCCCAGGATGAAAAGATGGAGACATCTGTCGTAGACTTTGAACCACATGTAGCACTATTTGGTGGACAAGATGGTTTAAAGTTCTATCGTATGATCTTTAAAGATTGTCGAAAAGTCCTAAAGGATAAAGCATTCATGGCATTTGAAATGGGTTGGGATCAACGCGAGAGAATGAGTCAGCTCGTTAAAGAGATGTTGCCAGAAGCACGCTATGAGATCATCAAAGATATGAATGGCAAAGATAGAATGTTGTTTGTATATTTCAACTGTTAATTAGGAGCTAAGGCTCCTTTTTTTCATTTTTAACAATTTATACAGAACATAGTACAATAGATACGTTAGGAGAAAATGTATGATCAAAAATGTTTTAGAGTGGTTAGAAAATTCTTACAAGAAGAAGCCAAATGATATAGCAGTTACAGATGAAAGTAATGAAATGACCTATGCACAACTTGTACATAGTGCAAAGGTAATTGCTACTGCATTGAGTCAATATATCTCACCAAGACAACCGGTAGCGATGTACATGGAAAAAAGTACAACAACATTAGCGGCGATGTATGGAACAGTATATGC
The DNA here is from genome assembly GCA_022767445.1 of Erysipelotrichaceae bacterium. GTDB lineage: Bacteria > Bacillota_I > Bacilli_A > Erysipelotrichales > Erysipelotrichaceae > Bulleidia. Next base: position 22,173 of record JALENJ010000026.1, read on the forward strand.
TGGAGGATTCTATTCACTCATCGATACACGACAACCAATCGGTAGAATTGAAAAGATAATCGAAGTCTTAAATCCAAATGTTGTCTTAAGTAATCAACAATTCTATCAAGAAGCCAAGGAGAAACTTGGTGATTCTGTTCGTATCATCAAAGTAGAAGATATTCTAGCAAATGATACAATCGATGAAGACAGGCTTGCATGTATTCGTAAACAAGCTGTTAGTACAGATCCTTTGTATGTTAACTTTACCAGTGGTTCTACAGGTGTTCCAAAAGGAGTTGTAGTAGGACATGGATCTGTCATTGATTTCATACCAGAGTTTGTAAAGATGTCAGGAATCAATGAGAAAGACCATATCGCAAACCAAGCTCCATTTGACTTTGATGTATCGGTAAAAGATATCTACAGCAGTATCTATGTAGGCGCAAGAGTAGAATTAATTCCACGTGAATTCTTCAGTAACCCAACCCACTTAATGGATTTTTTGTGTGACCATGAAGTTACCGTATTGACATGGGCAGTCAGTGCAATGTGCTTTGTATCAATTATGAATGGATTTGGATATCGCAATCCAGACAAGATTCGTCTAGTTATGTTTAGTGGTGAAGTGATGCCAATCAAACATCTAAATATCTGGATGAAGAACTGTCCACAAGCAAGCTTTATCAATCTATATGGTCCTACAGAGATTACATGTAACTGTACCTATTATCGCTTAGAGAATAGAGTCTATGAAAGCGATGAGATTATACCGATTGGACATGCATTCAATAATGAGAAAGTATTCTTACTATCAGAAGATGATACAGAAGTCACAAATACCAATGAAAGTGGAGAAATCTGTGTAGCTGGTGAATGTCTAGCACTTGGCTATTATCACGATGAAGCCAAAACAAATTCTGTATTCGTACAGAATCCACTGAACCATGCATACTATGAACGTATCTATCGCACTGGAGATCTTGCCAAATACAACGATCAAGGAGAGCTTGTATATATTGGACGTAAAGACTTCCAGATTAAGCACCTTGGGCATCGCATTGAGCTAGGTGAGGTTGAAACACTTGTACAAGGTCGCACTGGTATCATGCGTGCATGTGCAATCTACGATCACAACAAGAAACGTATATACTTATTCTGGGTAGGTGATCGCGAACAAAAAGAATTACACCAAGAACTAAAAGAAATCATGCCAAGCTACATGGTACCAAGCAAACTCGTACAACTGGAAGAGATGCCAATGACCAAGAATGGCAAGATGGATCGAGCAGTACTAAAGAAGATGGAAGGAATCGACTAATGCAAGAAAAGGAACTAGCGTATATCGCAAAGAATTATCCAACACCTTGTTTTATCTTCGACTTAGAAGAAGTAACACAACGTGTTAAAAAGATGAGAGAGATTGTAGGTGGTGAATATCATCTATGTTATTCCATCAAGGCAAATCCTTTCTTGATTCCAACGATGGAAAAAATTACAGACAAGCTAGAGGTATGTAGTCCTGGGGAACTTTCTATCTGTAAACAACTTCATGTACAACCAACAAAGATTCTATATTCCGGTGTCAATAAGACAGCAGTTGATGTTGAGGATGCGATGGCATATGGTGTGATTCACTATACTGCAGAATCACTACTTCATATGGATATCGTCAACCAAGTAGCAGCTAACCATCATAAAAAAGTTGAAATTCTACCACGTTTAAATGCAGGTAGTCAGTTTGGTATGTCCAAAGAAGATCTCTTCTCAATTTACGCAAATGAAGAGAAATATCCAAACCTAATCGTCAAGGGTATTCACTACTTTGCGGGTACGCAACGCAAGAAGAGCGATAAACAAGTAAAAGAGTTAGATATGTTGGTAGAACTCATCAAAGAGATTCAAACAACATTCAACCGTAAGGTTGAACAAATCGAGTATGGACCAGGTCTATCAGTTCCTCTATTTGAGGGAGAAGACTTCAGTGATACATTAAAACCACTAGAGAACGTACAGGAAAAGTTAAAAGAACTATCACAGGTAGTTGATTTAACAATTGAAATGGGTAGATTCTATGCGACATCCTGCGGTACTTACTTAACACGTGCGATGGATTGTAAGTCCAACGAGGGTGTTAACTACTGCATTGTGGATGGTGGTATGAATCATCTTAACTACTATGGACAAATGATGGGTATGAAGATACCACACATCCAGCACTTACACACATCTCAAAACACAGAAGATAAGAAATGGTGTTTGTGTGGAAGTCTATGTACAACAGCAGATGTCCTTGTTAGAGAGGTAAACCTACAAGGATTAACACCAGGTGACTACCTTGCGTTTAACAACTGCGGTGCCTACTCCGTTACTGAAGGAATCCACTTATTCCTAAGTCGTACGATGCCAATGATTTTATTACGCACTGCAGAAAATGAGTATACAGTTGCACGATCAATGCAGGAATCTTATCCGATTAACACAATTCAAAATTAGTAATTATCGTATATTAAGAGTCCTAGCTAAGAATGTTATGACTCTTATTTATTTGTGATCCTTTGTTATGGAATCTCTTGCAATGTGATGATTGACACAAAGATGAGATTTGATACGATTCAATTAGATAGTAATCCTAAATAATATTTAGAGAGCTTTAGATTTATACAACAAGTCATATCACATAAAATCATTTACACACGCATTAGAAATTCACATCAGTATTTTGAAAGGTGCAAAGTTTTTGACTATGAAGAATAATATTGCAGTATTAAGAAGTGTTTTGGGATTATGTATTATAACAGTTTTATTGACAATTAAATTTCCAATCATTCATTCAGACATTGGAACATTGTTAATACCATGGTACAAATGGGTGTATGGTGTGATTGCATTTGTTATACTTTTTGGACTGTTTGTGGTTTTATCAAAGAGAAAAACAGATGACCTGTTGTTGAAGCGTATGGAATTTATTTTGTCCATATTATTTATAATATCTCTTTTATCAAATATTGTATTTTTCTAGGAGTATTTATTTGATAGATTATAAAAGATTTAGTTCTTTGCAATAGGGACTAAATCTTTTGCTTTGAAAGATAGGGGTATTAAGGCACAATTATACTTTTTATTGTCCAATCACAAATTTTCATTTCGGAAATACTATGTTCTATCTACTGATATTTGGGTGTCATGGTTGAATATGAATAATGTAACAATTACTTTGGCGTTAAAAATGTAATATTTAGGTTGTTTCTAAAAAGCAGTGCCAAAAATAAATAAAACACTTAGTCGATGGGCTAAGTGTTTTTTACAATGGCGATGGCGATACCTGCATCGTGGGAGATGCTGATTTCTAAGTCTGGATGATCTTTGATATAGGGTTTACCTGTTGAATCGTTTAGTATGCTGTAGGTGAGGTAGTCTTTATCTTGAGTTGCTTTAAAGATTGCTTCTTTTGCCGCAAATCTTCCTGCAAAGTATAATATCTTCTGCTTTTGTGTATGTTTCGCACAGTATTCTTTCATTTCTAGTTCTGTTAAAACGTGTGAAATGATGGTTTTTTGAGTATCTATGCGGTTTATATCTACGATGTCGATTCCTAACATGGTATTATTATTGCATGGTTGAGCTTTTCTTGCATAGATATTTGTTCGACGATAGAATAATGCAGAGGTACTTATGAGTAAAAAGAGTAAAAAGAAGTTGTCAAAGACAGCGAGAATTATATTAGATGTTGTTAGGGTGTTATGCTTGGGTGTAGCGATTTTCTCAGGCTATCAGCTATATACAGGATTAAAGAGTTATAACGAGGCAGGGAATACCTATGACAACCTGCGTAAGAATGCAGTTGTTAAGCAGGATGATGATAGTGATGATGTTGCTAGTGAGAAAATCAACTATGAACAGCTCTTACAACAGAATGCGGATTTTGCAGGTTGGTTAACATTACCAAATTCCAATGTGGATTATCCGGTTGTATTTGGTGCGAGTGTGGATACAGAAAGATATGGAAATGACTATTATCTAAGACATTTGTTTGATGGTACTTATAATGTAAGTGGTACAGTATTTATCGACTACAACAATGGCAGAGATTTCACTCACAAGAATACTGTCATTTATGGTCACCATATGTTAAATGATTCGATGTTTGCGGATATCGAAAAGTACAAGGATCAATCTTACTATGATAGTCATAAGGAGATTTATTTTGATACACCAGATGCCAAGTATACCATTTATCCAGTCGCTGGTTATTTAACAACTGGTACAGGCGATTATGTACAATTTGACTTCAGTGGTGATCAAGAGTTCTTGAATTATGTGGATCGTTTTGTCTCTGGGTCAACTTTCAAGAGTGAACAGACCATTGAGGCGAGTGATCAGATTGTGATGTTCTCTACATGTTCCTATGATGTAGATGATGGAAGATATGTATTAGTTGGTAAATTGGTTAAAAATTAGGAATAACATCTATGAGTGAACTACAGAATAGACCGATAAAAAAGAGAAAACAGAGAAAGAAGAGATATATCAGCGCACGTTTTTTGTGGCTGATACTTTTCTTGGCGAGTATCGTGTTTGGGATTACGTTTTGGCGTATGCCGATGTTTCCGACAAAGTGGAGTTTGTTCGTTGTTGGTGGACTTGCGATACTCGATTGGCTAACGTTTTTAATTACCTCAAAGTTAAAGCCAAGTAATTGGTTTGCACAGATTATGAATACGCTGCTTGCGTTGGCATTGATTGTGGTTAATGTGTTATTGCCATATTACACGGAGCGTTTAAGCAATGTGTTTTCCTCTGTGCTTGGTAATGAGGTAAAGATTAGTCTATATGTAATGAGTGATGCGTATAAGCAGAGTCATAGAGATATTTTTGAAAACAGTGAATATACTGAGGATATGAAGTTATCTGCATATGGAAATGCGGAGTTTATCACTTCAACAGCGATTGATGGTGAGAATCAAAAGTATGTATTGGAACAGTTAAAGACAGACCTAAAGGTGGATAAAGTATCAACTGTCAATAGTAGTTCTATTCAAACAGCTGTTAAGAAGTTATATGAAAATGAAGGTGATGTCTTAATCTTGAGTGATTCGTACTTATCAACGGTAGTTGAAACGGAAGAGTATAAGCATTTTAAAGAGGAGACGAAGGTTATAGGTAGTTATTTACGCAAGATTGATAATTCTGCTTTTACACAGAATCAGCGGAATCTTGCGGATGAACCATTTACATTATTCATTGCGGGTAATGATCAACCTGGTGAGTTGAGTCTGGAAGGTAGAACGGATGTTGATATTGCGGTAACTGTCAATCCAACGACACATCAGATTCTGATGGTGAATATCCCACGTGACTCGTTCATCAAGAATCCTGCGTATCAAAACCAAAGAGATAAGTTAACTCACCTTGGTTTAAACGGTATCCAAAATAGTTTACAAGGTTTAAGTCAGCTGTTGGATACAGATGTCAATGAATATATGTTGGTAAACTTTACAACATTTACGGATATCATCAATGCGGTAAATGGTGTGGATATCGATAATCCATTTGAGTTTACAACGTACTTCTCGAATCGTACGTATCCAGCTGGTAGACTGCACTTGGATGGTGAACTAGCACTTGAGTATGTGCGTGAAAGATATAGCTTGCCTAACGGTGACTTTGATCGAAACATGCATCAACAGATTGTGCTTTCTGCGATGATTCAAAAGTTACTCAGTCCTGAGCTTATCAAATCCTTTAACAATATCTTATCTGCTTTGCAGGGTAAGTTCTTAACCAATGTTTCGATGGACACAATCTATGCATTATGTAAGAAACAATTGGATGAAAATATAGAGTGGAATATTGTGAAGTATCACCTGGATGGTGATACGGGTAGTGAATATTGTGCATCGGCACCAGATCAGTTGTTGTCGGTTGTATATCTATACCAGAATCAATTGGATTTTGTGAATGAACAGATTGATAAAGTATTAGAAGGAAGTGAAATTTCCCAGGAAACATTGCCTGAGGGAATGGATGATAGTTTAGAACAATAGGAGGCTATATGTATCAGATTACGGATTTATATGATTTAGAACATACGCAGGCAAAGGAATATCTTTCCAAGTTCACTTATCCTTGGCAAGCTCTTGCGGGAATTAAGGATTTCATCATCGAGCTTGGTGAAAGCTTAGATCAAAGTGAATATACAGAGGTATCTGAACATGTGTGGATTCACAAGAGCGCGACTGTATTTCCATCTGCTTATATCGGTGCGCCATGCATTATTGGACCACGCAGTGAAGTGAGACATTGTGCTTTTATCCGCTCTTCTGCTTTGGTTGGTGCGGATTGCGTTGTTGGAAATAGTTGTGAGTTAAAGAATGTCATCTTGTTTGATCACGTTCAGACGCCGCACTATAACTATGTGGGTGATTCTATCTTGGGATATTACTCTCATATGGGTGCTGGTTCTGTAACATCTAATGTAAAGAGTGATAAGAATCTAGTGACAATACGTGATCATGATGAAAAGATTGAGACTGGACTCAAGAAGTTTGGTGCAATGCTTGGTGATTATGTTGAGGTAGGTTGTAATTCTGTATTAAATCCAGGTACAGTGATAGGTCGTCATTCTCGTGTATATCCAACATCTAGTGTAAGAGGTTTGGTTGATGAGAAATCCATCTGGAAGAATGATGGTACTGTTACAAAGATCCATGAATAACAATAGCTGCGGAATATCCGCAGCTATATTTTTTTGATTAGTTTTTCTACGTTTTCTTGTTTGGTCGCAAAGGATGTCACAAAGCGTACTGCTGTATGTGTTTCATCGATGGTTGCCCATTTTGAGAAGCAGAACTCTTGGGATAGTTCTTTGAGTTTCTCGTTGTCTAGAATTGGGAATAGTTGGTTTGTTTGGGCTGGGAAATAGAAGCTGTATCCCTTATCTTGGAAGCCTTTGGCTAAGAGTTCTGCCATATCAATCGCATGTTTGGCAATGGTTAGGTAACGGTTGTCTTTGAACAGTTCTTCGAACTGGATACCGAGTAATCTTCCTTTCGCTAACATTCCACCATGTTGCTTGATGGAGTAGCGGAAGTCTTTTTTGTATGCTGGATTTAGGATGACGATACACTCTCCAAATAGGGCACCTACCTTTGTACCCCCAATATAGAAGACATCACATAAGTTAGCGATATCTTGTATCGTAACATCATTACAGGAAGCAGTTAGCCCATAGCCAAGACGTGCACCGTCAATGAATAATGGAATTTCGTGTTTTTGGCAGACCGCATATAAGTCTGTGAGTTCTTGTTTGGTATAGAGCGTTCCGCTTTCCGTAGGAAATGAGATATAGACAATTCCTGGTTGGACGATATGTTCCGCGCTTTCATCTTCGTAGTGGGCTTTGATTAGTGTATCAACTTGTGTGGCAGTAATCTTACCATCATTTGTTGGGATGATAAGACATTTATGTCCCACGGATTCTAGAGCACCTGTTTCATGAACGTTGATATGACCACTTTCGGCACAGATCGCACCCTGGTGATGTTTTAAGATAGACGTAATCACAGCAATGTTGGTTTGGGTTCCACCTACCATAAAGTGAACATCTGCATCTGGTCGATTGATTGCATTTTGAATGAGTTTAATCGCATGCATGCAGTGAGGATCTTTACCATAACCTATGCATTGTTCATCATTTGTTTTTGTAAGAGCTTCAAGTATTTCAGGAATACATCCTTCAATGTAATCACTATCGAATCGAATCATCTATATACCTCCATATTTCGCGTTATAATTATAAAGCAATGCAACAGAAGTAGAAAAGAGGAAGCTATGCGTCGTTTTCGTGAAGATGAATTTCAAGAGGCAGTACAAGTATTGAAGAATGATGGAGTAATCAGTGTACCTACAGATACGGTATATGGAGTCTGTGCACAGGTATCCAGCAAACAAGCAGAGGAAAATCTTAGAAATGTGAAGAATCGTCCAGCAACAAAGGCCTTTCCTGTGATGTGTGCGAATCTATCACAGATCGAAGAGATCGCGGAAGTAAGTCTCAAAGCTAAGACTATCATCCAGGCATTTATGCCAGGTCCTATCACAGTGATATTAAATCGTAAGAAGGGTGTATCTCTTTCTATCGATGATTTGGATACAGTCGCAATCCGTATGGCCACATCTACTGTATTGGAAAAGATCATCGCAAATTTGGGTAGACCTATCTTTATGACCAGCGCCAATCAATCTGGTCAACCAACTTGTACGTCATTGGATGAAATAGAGAAGGCATGCCCTTTGTTGGATGGAATGCTTGAAGGGGAAGTATCATTTGGCCAGGCTAGTACGATTGTGGATTGTAGTAAAGATGAGATTGCGATATTGCGTCAAGGCCCAATTTCACTAGAGGAAATTCAGGATAAATTGAAGTAATCTGGTACGGCTAGTATCTTGCATGATAGCCGTTATTTGTATATGATTTAGTGCAGGAAAGACGGAGGTAAGACTATGTTAGAAGTATTGAATCATCCGCTAATTACACATAAATTAACGCAGATGCGTCGTAAGGATTGCAACACAAAGGATTTTCGTGAGAATCTAGATGAGATTGCGGAATTGATGGCGTATGAAGTTTGTCGAGATTTGCCAACGAATCCAATTGAGATTGAAACACCAGTCGCAAAATGCACAGGGTATGAGTTAAGCAAAGAAGTAGTTATTGTACCTATCCTACGTGCTGGTATTGGTCTATTAGATGGAATTCGTCGTTTGGTTCCAACAGCGAAGGTTGGTTTCATCGGTATGTATCGCGATGAGACAACACTAGAACCTGTTGAATATTTTGCGAAGTTCCCAAAGAACTTGGAAGATTCAATTGTCATGGTTGTTGACCCTATGTTGGCTACCGGTGGTAGTGCGAATGACGCAATCACACAGATTAAAAAGCGCGGTGCTAAGAACATCAAGCTCGTATGTCTTGTGGCAGCACCTGAAGGTGTCAAAGTTATTCAAAAGAGTCACCCAGATGTAGATGTATATATCGCAGCTTTAGATGATCATCTCAATGAATCTGGATACATTGTGCCAGGTCTTGGCGATGCGGGTGACCGTATCTTCGGTACGAAATAATTCATGCCGTATCTGCAGTTTATATTACGCGCAGCTGTCTATCTAGTGATGTTTATCGTTACGTGGTATGCGATGGATGCCATCTCATATGAAAAGCTATTGCGTAAAAACAAAGTGAATCAAGCACAGGTGTTATATTTTATCCTAGTGATGGCAATTGCCTATCTAGCAGGTTCCTTTATACTCGTATTTATACACTTTTAACCCGAGAAATCGGGTTTTTTTGTGGAGATTTCGAATCCCCTTGGAATATAGAAGTAAAGGGAGAAGTAAAACATGAAGGAATCTTTACAACAACATGATTTTTGGCATCATTATATGTCCTGTCGCAAGGACTTATATCGTATCCTACAACCACATAATGTCGAAGCAGGAATGATATCAGAGGCGAACTGGGTGATACGTTGCCGGTATCAATCCGGAGGAGAGATTGGTATACGGGTGAAACCTGGTGATATCTGTTACATCGACTTTGGTCAATCCTATCTCAATGAGATGGGATATCAACACTTTGGACTTGTCATGTCCGTATGCGCTAAGAAGGCACTTGTCGTTCCGATGACATCCAATGAACACACATACCAAAAGGCATATGATGCAATCTACCATCCTGAGGGTAAGTATCATTTAATGAAGATAGGACTCGTAGATGGTTTAAATAAACCATCAGTGCTATTTCTCAATGACATACGTTTTATCAATACCGCAAGAGTCATTGATATCAAAGCTCATATATCACCCACATCACCGATGTTTAAAGAAGTACAGAAGAGAATGTTGAAGGTAATGTTTAGCACAGAATAATCACGTTATGATATTATACTTCCATGGAAAAGTTACAAGGAAGATGGTTAATCGCTACATCAACAGGTCCAGACTCTATGGCACTTTTAGATATGTGTTTGAAAGCTGGTATGGATTGTGTTGTGGCACATGTAAATTATCATCATCGTAAACAAGCAGAACAAGAAGAGGCGTATATTCGTTCTTTTTGTGATGAACATGCATTAAAGCTATTTGTACATAATGAACCTTTCACTTACGAGGGTAACTTTGAAGCTGCTGCACGTGATTTGCGTTATTCCTTTTTCATCGATATCGCAAAGAAGGAAGGTCTACAAGGTGTTTTAATAGGTCATCATGAAGATGACCTATTAGAGACATTCATCATGCAGGATAGTAAGAATATCATACCTGCATACTATGGGCTAAAAGAGGAAATCATCATGCAGGGAGTACTCTTTAAGCGTCCTCTTCTGCATATGAGTAAAGCACAGTTATTGCAGTATTGTGATGACAATCAGATTACGTATTTCATTGATGAAACAAACTTAAGTGATGAGTACACACGTAATCAGATTCGCCATCAACAGGTAGAAGTGATGAGCCGCTTTGTAAGAGATGCATATCTACAAGAGATTAAACAAAGAAACGCTGTACTACAAGAGAGAAGATGTAGAGTTAAGACGTATATTCTGGATGATAGAATTTCTTTACGTACGTACCGTACGTTATCTGAAGATGATCGGTTAACGATGTTACGGATGTTTGTAGAGGATGTTCCTCGATATTCTTTGAAGCATTTAAAGAATATCGATCATACGATTATGCATGCAGGTGATTTTATCATAGAGATGGATGGGTTTAGTCTTGTGTGTGATGGTGTATCTATCATCAAGTATGATAACATGCATGCATATAGTTATTCCTTTACATCATTGAATGATGTAAAGGATATCAAGATGAAACACTTTTATACAACAGGTGGAGAAGCTGGGGTAAATGCGGTTACGTTAAGTGAGGATGATTTTCCCATCACAATACGCAGTTTTATGGATGGGGATAAGATTCGTATGCGCTTTGGAAGTAAGCAGATACATCGTTTCTTTATCGACCGTCATATTTCTCTGTATCGACGTAAGACTTGGCCAGTTGTTGTAAATGTGAAGGGTGAGGTTATTCTTGTGCCTGGGTTAGGTTGTAATGTGCAGCATTACTCTACAATGCCTAATTTGAATGTGGTACAATACTGATAATACAAAGGAGCTATTTTCATGTGGGCAGAAAAGGATATTAAGAAGGTTTTAGTCAGCGAAGAACAGATTTGTAATAGAGCGAAGGAGTTGGGGGCACAGATCACAGAAGATTATGCAAGTAAGCCACCTCTATTAGTAGCGCTATTAAGAGGCTCTGTTCCTTTTTTAGCTGAGTTAATTAAGCATATTGATTTGGACATCCAATATGATTTTATGGATGTTAGTAGTTATGAGGGAACTGAGTCAATTGGCGATATTAAGATCATCAAGGACTTGGATACTTCCGTAAAGGGATTGGATATCTTATTGGTTGAGGATATTGTCGATACAGGTAGAACAATTCGTACAGTGTGTGAAACATTACTACATAAGGGTGCTAGCAGTGTTAAGGTTGTTACACTTTTAGATAAGCCAAGTAGAAGAATTGTAGATGTTAAGGCTGATTATGTAGGTTTTGAAGTAGCGAATGAATTCGTTATCGGTTATGGTATGGACTTTGATCAAAAGTATCGTTGTCTACCATACATCGGTGTTCTAAAAGACGAATGTTATCAAAATATTGAGGAGTAAATGAATGCAGAGAAATAGATTTGCAAATATCATGCCCTATTTGGTGATCATTATAGCCATTGTTGCGCTATGGGGATTAAACTTTGGGGCATCATCGGAGCGTATTACTTACAATCAATTGCAGACGGTCATTAAGGATGAATCAATTGATGAAGTATCGATCTCCGTTGGTCAGAATGTATCGACTGTTAGAGGTACATATAAGAAAGACAATCAGACGGTAAGCTTCAGTGCAACAATCCCATCCACATCAGATGAGATCAGTGGTCTTACAAACAAATTAAAAGCAGATGATGCCAAGATTACCATTGTTGATTCTGATGCGTCCAATATCTTCTTAGAGACATTGATTTCTATCGTACCGTTTATCTTGTTTGCTGTATTTGCGGTATGGATGTTAAATCGTATGAATGGTGCCCAAGGGGCAAATGCTAAGGCATTTGAATTCTCCAAGTCAAGAGCGAAACTAGAGGGTAAGATTCGTGTACGCTTTACGGATGTTGCGGGATGTGATGAAGAGAAGCAAGAGATGGCTGAGATTATCGACTATCTAAAATATCCAAAGAAGTTTGAAAAGATGGGTGCTCGTATTCCTAAGGGAATCTTGTTGAGTGGTCATCCAGGTACTGGTAAGACATTATTAGCAAAGGCAGTTGCTGGTGAGGCAAATGTTCCTTTCTATAGTATCTCCGGTTCTGATTTCGTAGAGATGTTCGTTGGTGTCGGTGCTAGCCGTGTGCGTGATATGTTTAAGAAGGCACAACAAACTGCACCATGTATTATCTTTATCGATGAGATCGATGCCGTAGGACGTCAACGTGGAGCTGGTTTTGGTGGCGGTCACGATGAACGTGAACAGACATTGAATCAGTTGTTAGTTGAAATGGATGGTATGGAAGAAAACACTGGTGTTGTGGTAATTGCCGCAACAAATAGACCAGATGTTCTAGACCCAGCCCTATTACGTGCAGGTAGATTTGATCGTCAGATTACAGTTGCTTTACCTGATCGCAAGGGTAGAGAAGCAATCTTGCACGTACATGCAAGAAATAAGAAGTTTGTAAGTGACTTGGATTTATCCGCACTTGCAAAACGTACACCAGGATTCTCAGGTGCGGACCTAGAGAACGTATTGAACGAAGCTGCGATTTTAGCGGTTCGTGAAAATACGGAAGAAATTGGCATGAAGCAGATTGATGAGGCAATTGACCGTGTCATGATGGGACCTGCTAAAGTCAGCCGTACTTATGATGATAAGACGAAGAAGCTGGTTGCTTACCACGAGAGTGGACATGCGATCATCGGTCTATTCTTAGAGAATGCGCAAGTTGTGCAGAAAGTTACAATCATCCCACGTGGACAAGCAGGTGGATATAACCTGATGACACCGAAGGAAGAAAAGATGATGAACACAAAGAATGACTTGTTAGATACAATCACATCCTATATGGGGGGACGTACTGCCGAGGAGATTTTCTTTGATGATATTACAACAGGTGCTAGCAACGATATTGAACGTGCAACAAATATCGCTAAGGATATGGTTACACTCTATGGTATGAGTGATCTTGGACCTATCAAGTACAACTCTGGCAATGAGAATGTATTCCTGGGTAGAGATTACAACCAACCAAATAACGTATCTGGTGAGGTTGCTTACGAGATTGATCAAGAAGTTCGTAAGATTGTCAACATGTGCCATACAAAGGCAAGACAGATTATCGAATCACACCGCAGTGAGCTTGAAGCGATTGCCCATGCATTAATGGAATATGAAACATTAACAGCTGAGCAGATTCAACGAGTCGTTAAGGGTGAGGATATCTCTGCTGACTTCAAGTATGATGATGGCACAGTAGAACCAATCACAGAAGAGCCAATAGCTGAATAACAAAAAGAGCCGCAATGAAGTGAACCCAATTTCATGGACACGTTAATTTACAGACATGATAAGGCTTGATTCCTTGCCTGACAAGGGGTTAGGCCTTTTAATTTTGTCTGTATTCTTTCTTCGTTGTAATAGTGTATGTATTCTTCCATGGCACATTTCAATTCTTCCAATGTATGGAACTCATATTCATG
>JALENJ010000058.1 GCA_022767445.1 Erysipelotrichaceae bacterium
TGAAATTGAATCAAAGAAGAAACATCAAAAAGAAATTATTATAGAAGAAATAAAAAACAACCCAAACCAAATTGGAACGGGTTGTTGATCGATGAGAATTTTAAATATTTCCCATGTCTACTTGACTAGGGTTGTATCAAAAACTCTGCTTGAAAATTTCATAAAAAGCTTGGATGGAATAGAGGGTGAAATTACTAAATTTGATGAAGACTTGTGGTCAGGGTTATTTGACTATATTTTGGTAAAGGATAAAGAACACTACACGGTAGTCTTCAAAAATGGTACAGAGGTGGATGTTTGAGGCTATTAGATTATTCTGCGAAATATTAAAAAATTGTATTATATAAATGACGTATGACGCTAGTAATAAAGTGATTTATTTGATATAATACATTCGTATAATTAGATGAAAAGAGTTGACATGTAATGAAAAATATGTACACAATTTTTAGACAGACAGACAGACAGACAGACAGACAGACAGAGCTAAAATTCTGTCTTTTTGTGGTATAGATTTTTATGATTGGCAAGAGTATGTACCTGATGGGTAGGTATGTAATTTTGTCAATTTTTTTATAATATTTTTTAAAGATAAAGGAGGATAAAAAATGAAAAAGATAAAAAGTTATAAGGTTCTTTCAATATTGTTGTCATTTATGATTTGTATACCTTTATTTTCATCAGTAGTAGTTTATGCAGATGATGAAATACCTGATGTACCTACAGCTATTGCAGAGAATTATTGGGGAGAGTTAGAGGAAGATAATTCAGTCGATGGTGGTATATATCCTAAGTATTTAATGAAAATACAAGATAGTCTTCTTAAAAATTTCAAACTTTCAAAAGGGTTTTATTCACCAAGTACAGGTGTGTACAAAGATTTTAATACGTTAACCTATAGCCCTGTTGGGGATATGTTCGATTATATTTCACAGCCGGAACTCAAAGAAAATGAAGGCCCTAACGGAGATCCTAATTACCAAGATAATAAATATCACAATCCATTTAATTTCAGTTTTGCTACTGATTTTATTAGAGATAGAGATCAGCTGAATGTATATGGGGATATTTCTGTTAACGGGAATACTGAAAATACAACTGTAGCGACTCATAGTGTTGGAGAAGAGTTAAAACTCGATTTTTCTGTTGATTTAAGTAATTTAAGTAAATGGCAAAACACCCGATTTTGGCAAAATATAAACGGACAATCTGCAGGTCAACTTTGGAAAATTAACGGAACAGAAAGCTATAGAGCAACTGATTCAGAATTAGTGTTTGTTTTGAATATGCCAAAAGGAATTAATGTTCCAGATGTAGATACGTTAAAATTCACTGTTGAAGGATTAAGTCACATCAAATTTAAATCGGCAAAAAGAGATGGTGATAAACTCATTATTACAGTACATCCTTCATTAAATAATGAAGGATATATGACGGCAAAAGATTATTATGAATATCTTAAAAGTATTAGCAAAATTAAAATTAGCATTGACGGACTTTTAGTTAATGATGAAATTGCTAAAGATAGTAATATAACTATTACAGGAAGTGTTGCTGGAGTTCAGGATGAATTGTCAACGAACTCAGAAGAGGCTGCCAAAAATAAGAGCGGTGCTGGAACAGATGATGCAAGAATGGCATATTTCTTTGTTGGAAAACAAAGTAATGAAGGTAGAGATGTAGCAAGTACACAAGATAAGCCAAATCTGATATCGTATACCTTTAAAGTAAATAAGCCTGCAAACAATACCGTTACATTTATAAATGAGGATGTGGAATATGCAAAGGTAAAGGTTGAAACGGACAAGGCTATTGATAATGATGGTTTAACGAGCGAGTCAATGCCACAAAATCCAACTAAGAGTGGTTATACATTTAAAGAATGGAATACACAAAAAGACGGTAAAGGAACTGCCTTTACAGGAACGACCGTTGTAAATGAAGATATGACGGTTTATGCAATTTACAGTAAAAATGCCATTGTCATCAATGAAGCACCGCAATTAGAAGTTACAGATAAGACTATAGAAAAGGGAACAACTTTAGACCTGAAAGAACTTATCATATCAGCTACAGATAAAGAAGATGGAGACCTTAAGTCCAAGGTCGAACTTATTGATGATGGCGGATTTGATAAAGACAAGGTAGGAAAATACACAATTACATTTAAAGTAACAGATAAAGGTGGAGCAAGCACAATTAAAAAAGCAACCGTTACTGTAATAGAAGATGATAAGACATTACCAAAGACAGGCGACAGTTCTAATCTAGCGTTATATGGTACATTGATGGGATTATCAGGATTACTGCTTATCGCTCTTGAAATTAGAAAGAGAAGAAAAGAGAGTTAATATTAACTTCAACTAAAATATATCGACCTTTGTGATTAGCTGTTGCTGATTTCAAAGGTCGATTTTTCATGGTGGGTGTATTTACAGTTTCTATCGTGTAATTGTATCCATTTCATAGCTCCATTGAATCCGAATCTTTATGGGAATAATGATAGTAATAATCTGAGCGTGTGATTTGTGGCAATGATGAATTCTTTTTAATCGCCATTAAGATGAATTGTAATGGCCTTTTAAGTTCTTGCCTCAGTTCAGTCACTACCTGTACTATTTCTTGTTTTTTCGGTTTATTCTTTCTGAAACTAAGGCATTCATTTTTTTTGCGTATTCTCTCTGAATCGTAAGCATCTCGTTCTGCTTGCGTAATTCTGCATTCTGCTTTTTTAGAATTTTGATTTCTTTCTCGAGCTGTTTGTTTGTCTGCTTTGGCATGTCGTCTGCGTTTCCTATCAACGACATTATATCCGTTTTCTTTATATTCTTTAATCCAACGAGACAACCCTAAATCTATCGATACACTATGAATAGATTCATGATAAACAAGCACTCTTTTCATAGCTTTCTCCTTAAATTCAGGAGAGTAATAATGATATTCATGTTTAAGAATATCCAGCCCATGTTGATCTACTAAGCGAATAAGATATTCCACTGTTGAAATATATACTTTCCATTTTAAAGATAATTCCCTCAGTGATATACCTTCTTCTCTTCTTTCTTTGTATATTTTTACTTTATCTACATACGTTAATTTCATATAAAAAGTGAACCTCCTAAGTTGTGTCCAACTTTTGGGTTCACTGCAAAACCATGTCTTTTTTCTTGCATGCATGGTAAAGAAATGATACCTTACATATAGGAAACATGTAGGAGTTAAAATGGACATATCATATTTCTTTCGATATCAAACAGATGGCGTACATAACATATCAATGCTCTTGGCTCGGTTACTTTTCTGTGTAGGGATGTTAGTTGCCTATCAATATCGTCATCATAAATGTTTATTGGATATCACTTTGTATTTGGGCTTATTTTTACAGGTAGTCATGTTTATCTGGTATGCTGGTGATCAATCGTTATTCTTAAAAGAGGGTTTACCATTTTATCATTGCCGATTATCGGCATGTATGTTGGTAGTATGTCATCTTTTGCATAAACCTAAGCTTGAGCGATACTTTGCTTGGCTTGGTTTATTGGGTGCTTGTATCGCTTTTATCTTCCCTGATCCTTGTCGTTTTCTTTGGCCGCATATCACCAATATTACGTATGTTGGTACACATGTATTATTGAGTATGTCTTCTTTGATGATATTGATGGATAAGAAAACGATGTTATCGATCAGGGATATACTAACTGTGACAGGTATGATGAATTTGGGTTTGTCTATCGTGAATCGATTGATACAGAGTAACTATGGTTATCTACAAGAATTACCGAAGATGTTTCCGTTTCATTTTTCTGCTGTTACGCTGTATTTTGTGTTAACGATACTCATTACTATCCTGATTGCGATGATGGAAATGACATCATATCTCATTAGAAAAGTTGATTTTAGACATGATGTAAACTGAAAAATGTTGGTGATATAATAAATTTATCGTAAATGGGGGATTTATAAAATGGACGATATTAAACAACAATTCAAAAGCTACTTCAGAGCAGGAAATGGTGGTATCATCACTGGAATTTTCTTGCTAGTAGTAGCAATTGGGATCATTGTAGTACCACGAGTATTACCAAGTTTTATTTACACTGAAAAGAATGCTGTAAAGTTTGATGCGGTAGATCCATCTTTAGATGGAAAGTACACATACATTGATATCGTTGGTATTGATGATTACAGTGCATCTAAAGGAAAGGATTATTATTACCTAGTATTAGATACAGATAATACGATGGATATTGTTCAGATGTCACCAAGTGTATATAACTCTTTAACAGAACAACAAGAGTATATGCAAAATCGTGGGGATGAGGAAGCTACAGTACCTGAACCATATCGTATTTATGGTGTAACACATAAAATCTCTGATGAACTGATGAGTACTGTCGCATCAACATATAATCAATCCACTGCAGTCATGGCGAAGTATGTCGGTGGTTACTATCTTACAAACAAGGCTAGTTTCAGTAAGAATATATTAGAGTATACATTCATCGGTGGTGTCATAGTTGCGATTGCAGGTATCGCTATCGCTGCAGATAATGTCTCTAAGAATAAGAACATCAACAAGACACTCTCTCGTCTTGAAGTACAGGGAACATTACTCGCTGCTTGGAATGAATTACAGACATATCTACAATCCAATCCAAAGAGTCCATACATTTTAACGGATAACTATTTAGTTACACAAAATGGTGTTGTAGCTCGCTATGAAGATATCTTATGGGCTTATGAGTTTGTTAGAAAACGCAATTTTGTAACAGTAGCTCGCTACGTTATCTGTAAACTGAATGATGGTTCAAGTGCTGAGTTGATTTCTAAGAAGGTATTTAAGAAGGAAGAAGTACAACAAACACTGGATGCGTTAGGTCAGAAGAATCCAAATATGTTAATGGGATTCGATGTAGAAAACCAACGTGCTTACAAGCAAATGATTCAGAAATAATTGTTGAAAGCATCTACAATCATGTAGGTGTTTTTTTCATGATTGTCTCAAGCAGAAACAAGAGAAAGTGTATGTTATAATAAGGCCTAAGGGAGATTTCAATGATTAAAGAAAGAGGCTTTTATACACGCTTATTAGCGATGATGCTACCACTTGCAATACAGGAGTTAATTAACTTCTGTGTACAGATATTGGATACAGTCATGGTTGGCTCACTTGGAGATCATGCAGTATCTGCAGTTACCGTTGCAGGACAACCATACTTTATCTTCAGTGTCTTTGCCTTTGGATTAACATCTGCAGGAGCAGTGATGATATCCCAATACTGGGGACAAAAGAATATCGAGAAGATTAAACAGGTTATGAGTTCCATGTTGTGGGCAGTCGTTGTTGTCTCGATTGTATATATGTCCTTATGTGCATTATTCCCGGCACAGATTATTCGCTTGTTTGCCAATGAGGAAAGTATCATACAACTAGGCGTATCTTACTTACGTGTTGTTGTCATATCGTATTTGTTAAATGGTTTATCGATGTGGTATTTCTCCTCGTTATCCGCCAAGGAAAATGTGAAGATTAGTGCACTTGTATATACGGGTTCTTTCTTTGTAAATCTATTGTTTAATTATCTACTCATCTATGGTAACTTTGGATTTCCAAAGCTTGGCGTAGTGGGTGCTGCAGTTGGTACAATACTTGCAAGAAGCTTCCAGCTAGTATGTGCGAGTATCTATGCACGCTACCATGAAAAAGATATACGTTTTGGATTACAGGATGTAATGGACGTCAGTAAGAATATGATTACGACATTCTTACGTACAAGTTTACCAATTATTGGTGACGATTTAATCTGGAGTTTAGCAGTGTCTGTACAGCTTGCGGTGATTGGACGTATGAGTAGCGAGTATGTAGCTGCTGCTTC
This sequence comes from Erysipelotrichaceae bacterium, assembly GCA_022767445.1. Lineage (GTDB taxonomy): Bacteria > Bacillota_I > Bacilli_A > Erysipelotrichales > Erysipelotrichaceae > Bulleidia. The sequence continues at coordinate 5,877 of JALENJ010000058.1, forward strand.
CATTGCCAGTCTTGCCCAACAGTTTGTCATGATATTAATTCTATCGATATCCAAGAGTGCAACCATTACCGTAGGTAAAGCAGTTGGTCAAGGTGATCATGATCGTGTACTAAAGATAGGACGAACATTCTTAGTGCTCGCAACTCTGATTGGTTTTATTGCCTTTAGCACTGTATTATTGATACGTACACCAATCTTGTGGATGTATCCAAATGTCAGTATACAGACCAAAGAGTTGGCATACTCATTTATGGGCGTTATCGCACTCATTATGCTAGGTGCAGGTATTGAGAATACTGCGATTGTTGGTGTATTGCGTGGGGCAGGTGATATTCACTTTGCGTTTAAGATTGATGCAGGCTGTATGTGGTTTGTCGGTATTCCGATGGGCTTGTTGGCCGCATTTGTTTGGAAGTTACCTGTAACCTATGTATATTTCTTCTTGCGTTGTGATATCTTCTTGAAGATTACAATCTGTACAATACGCATTTTGAAGGGAAACTATATCAAAGATATTACGCAAAAAAGCGTATAGAGGTGAAGTATGTATTATGGAAACATAAAAGAATATGATATTGCGGATGGACCCGGTGTTAGAGTATCAATATTCGTTTCGGGCTGTACGAATCGTTGTAAGGGCTGTTTCCAACCACAGACATGGAATTTCTGCTATGGTAAAGTCTACACAGAAGAAGTAGAAGAATATATCTTAGATGCGATGGGGAAGGAATACATCCAAGGATTAACACTACTTGGTGGAGAGCCCTTTGAACCAGAGAATCAAAGAGTATTGGTGAATCTGTTACGCAAGGCAAGACAACGTTATCCACAAAAAGATTTGTGGAGTTATACAGGATTCATCTATGAAAATGATTTGGTAGAAGGTGGTAGAAGACATTGTGAAGTAACAGATGAAATGCTCGATCTTCTAGATGTCTTAATTGATGGGCCATTTATGTGGCAAAAGAAAAACCTACGACTGATGTATCGCGGTTCAGAGAATCAAAGAATTATCGATTTAAAGAATACACGTAAAGAGGGCAAAGTCATATTATTGATGAAATAGATGGAGAAATCCATCTTTTTATATGATTAGATAAAACGTAAATGGTATTTATCGTGCCATTTTAGTGGTAGTATGGTATAGTCGTTGTTGCGCAAGTTGAACTTAATTTAGAAATGGAAACAGAGAATGAAGAATAAAACAATCCTAGGACACTTACAAATTATCCTATCATCTTCCTTGTTTGGTCTAATGCCATTGTTTACAAGGATAGCCTATAGCTATGGAGCGACACCAATCACGGTCGCCTTTACAAGATGTTTTTACGCAGCGATTATTCTAGCTATCATCTTACCTGTGTTTATGAAAAAGAATATCTTTGCGATCACTAGAGAAGATATTGTGCCAATGTTGAAGATAGCCATACCTTTTGGCTTAATACCAATCGCATTATTTATATCCTATACATATTTAGATACAGGTATGGCTACAATCCTGTTCTATACACATCCTATCTTTGTAATGGTGTTGACAATTTTGATGTATCATAAGTTTCCTTCCACAAAGCAGATTATCTGTATGTTTCTGTGTATCTTAGGAATCGTCTTGTTGAATGCGATTCAAGGGAATATTGAATTTACAGGAATCATCATTGCGATTGCGGCAGGATTTATTTACAGTGTCTATGTCATCGCTTGTGGTCAAAAGGAAATTGAAAAGATTGATCCATCTGTATTATCCTTTTGGATGAATATGTTTGCGGCAATTGAGATTGGTATCATTGGTATCTTTTCAAAACAACTCGTCTTTGTGGTTGATCCACAAGGTCAGTTATCGATGTTTACACTAGCACTCTTAGCTTCTGTATTTGCGGTATTGTTATTCCAACATGGAGTATTAATTACAGGGGGTTTAAAGGCTTCCTTGTTAAGTACATTTGAGCCTCTTACAAGTTTATTTGTTGGGGTACTTGTATTCCATGAGTTATTGTCAATCAGACAGTGGTTCGGTATCGCTTTGGTATTGGTGTCAGTGATATTGTTGGTATTACCAATTGATAAAACAAAAAAGGCATAAGCCTTTTTTATTATCCAGAGTTACGTAAACCAGTCGCGATACCGTTAATCGTTACATGGATTGTCTTCTCTAATTCTTCTGTATATTGACCTTCACGGATACGTTTAATCAATTCAATTTGAATGTAGTTGAGAATATCGAAGTAAGGGAGTCGATACTCTAGACTATCTTTTAATGCTGGTAAATCTTCAATAAACGCATGATGCTTTTCAATCTTCAACAGTACATCTTTTGTCTTTTCCCATTCTTTATAAATGATATCAAAGACTTCTTTGGTCTTTTCATCTTGGCATAAGTCACTGTATCGCTTTGCGATATGCATATTGGATTTGGATAATACCATGTCTGCATTCTCAAGCAGTGACTTAAAGAATGGCCAAGTCTGATACATCTTTTGTAGCTTTGCCAGATTCTCTGTTGGATTTTGGGTGATATAGTTTTGCATGGATGAACCAATGCCATACCATCCTGGTAACATGATGCGATTCTGTGACCAGGAGAATACCCAAGGAATAGCTCTTAGTCCATTGATATCTGTAATTGTCTTACGTGCGGCAGGTCTTGAGCCTATGTTTAAACTTGATATTTCTTTGATTGGACTTGCCGCAAAGAAATAGTCATAGAAGTGTTTGTTGTGGAAGACTAAATCTCGATATACCTTGTTGGAGTCTTCCACAATGGAATCCATCACATCATAGTATTCTTTGAGTACATCTTTGTTTAATACCATTGGATTGATCATACGATTCAGTGTAGCGGAGATTAACATCTCTAGATTGTAGTAGGCAGCGTCTTGGTTACCATATTTATTACCGATCACTTCTCCTTGTTCTGTTAGACGGATACGGTCTTTGATGGAACCAAAAGGTTGAGAAGTGATCGCATCATAGGAAGGACCACCACCTCTACCAACGGTACCACCACGGCCATGGAAGAAGGTAATCTTCACACCACAGTTTTCACCGATGGTAGTTAGTTCTCGTTGTGCTTTGTATAGATACCAACCAGATGCTAGATACCCGCCATCTTTATTGGAATCAGAGTATCCAAGCATAATCTCTTGATAGTTTTTATGATCAGCTAGCCAGTTTTTAACAATTGGAATATTGAGGTATTCTTGCATGATCGCATTGGCATTCTGCAAGTCTTCAATTGTTTCAAATAGAGGTACTATCTGCATACGACTATGCTTGGCATCGATTAAACCAACTTCTTTTAATAGAATCGCTAACTCTAACATATCGGAGATACTCTCACAGTGAGAGATGATATGTTGTCGGATGACGTTTTCTCCAATTTGGTCTTTGAGAACTCTAGCGGTTTGGAAGATAGCGAGTTCTTTTGTGAGTAATTCAGATTTTGGCAGTTGTGTAGCGGATAAAATCCGTGGATCATGTTCTAAAAGATTGAGTAGTAACTTACATTTTTCTTTTTCCGCAAGTTTACTATAGGATGATTCAATGTTTGCGGATGATAATAGCTCACTGATGCAAGCTTCTAGGATACTGGAGTCTTGACGCATATCGATACTAGCTAGATAGAATCCAAAGATATCGGTTGCCTGTAGGATTTGGGCAAAATTACCAGTCGTCAGAATACGATCATTGTGGTCAATCAAAGATGTTTGTATGGTTAACAAGTCTTCTTTGAATTCATCAACGGATTGATAGGATGGATCTTTGTGATCGTTGTTTGTTAGATTTATATAAGTGTTTTCTAAGCGCTGAAGAATGTAATGGAGCGCTTTGCGATATGGTTCTTTTTCACGATACACGGAGTGGTCACTAGATTGTTGGGCCATCTTTTCAACTTCTGGCGAAACACTGGTGATACTGGAAGATAGTGAGTAGTAGAAGTAGAGCTGTTGTATCTGTTGCATGTAATACTGCAAGATTACCTCTGCTTGCGTGATGGCTGAGATTCGTAGGGTTTCATCGGTAACGAATGGATTTCCATCACGGTCACCCCCAATCCACATACCCATAGTGATAGGGGTAGCGTTTGAAATATCGATGTGATGTTTCTGGGCTTGGGTGCGATATTGCATGGTGAGTTTGGTAATTGCTGGAATCAAAGAAGTATTGTAGTAATCTAAGACATTGCGAATCTCATTTTTTACTTTGAGTTTTTTCTCGCGTATCATATCTGTTTCCATGATTAACTCAATCATGCGATGTAGATTATCCATCCATGTCTGTTGGTTTATAGAGCCTTCTTTATAGTCTCTGTGCATACGCAATAGCACATGGATTTGATGCGTTAAATCTAACATGGATTTACGTTGTACTTGGGTTGGATGTGCTGTTAGAACAGGTACGACGTTAAGATTTTCTAGTATCTCTTTGGCATTTGGACTACCTGCAATACTTTCAATTTGTTTGGATAGTTTTCCTAGATAGTCTTGGTTTGTATTATTTTGTTGATTTACCTCATATGCTAAATCAACATCTTCGACAATATTGATAAGTAGGGGTAATACCGAAAAATATCTGGAGATGATATCAAGGTCTTCATTGGATAGATGGGCGATTACATCGATTAATTGATCATACTTTTCTTCTTTGGATAGAGTAGAAAGTTGATTAATGAGCTGATATTTTTCGTTAGAAATCATGTTTTGCATAGACTGGTTTAACAGATCTTTGAGTACATGAATTTCTTCTTCAATCACATGGATGTGATTGTTATTTTCTAACTTCGATAGCATGGTGGATACCTCCTAACAATGACTGCTCAATTATAGCATTATTCCTAGGTCTTAGAGTTTACTTGACGAAACATTTGTCATCAAATACTATTTTTATACATGATAAAAACTATACACTATCTAAAATATGTGATAAGAAGATTGCTGAAAGTAATACCTATGGTGATAGGGATTACCTTTTTAACTGCATTTCTAGTACATATTTCTAGTGATGATCCAACAACGATGCACTTCCATGATGCTGGCGTACCCGCAACACAACAGATGTTGGATGACTTTCGCCAACAACATCATCTTGATCAACCATTCTTACAACAATATTTCATATGGGGTAAAGACTTCATCCATGGTGATTTTGGCGTGTCATATCAAGACAATCAACCAGTCCTACAAAAGATACAAACAGCAGCACCATATACAGTTTCTATCGCTATCAATAGTATGTTGTTAACACTGATTGTTTCGATACCTATCGGTATCGTCAGTGCTTATCGAAAAGATTCACGATTTACGAAAGTAATCAATGGTATCATACAGGTTGGTATCGCATTACCAAGCTTTATTGTTGGTCTTGCCATTTTATATATATTTACATCAGTATTTCATGTCTTTGCGGTATTGCCAAAGAATCCTGCAACAGGGGTGATTATGCCGAGTTTAACAATCGCACTTGTGATGTCATTTCGCTACATCAAGCAGATACAAAAAATCACCGAAGATGAATTACAACAGAAGTATATCAAGGGCCTAAGAAGCCGAGGCATTTCAACAATCTCTATCTTAACGCATACCGTATTACGTAATATTATGATTGAAATTATCACATTAACTGCGTTATCCTTCGGTAGTTTGTTGGGTGGCGTGGCACTTGTGGAGACGGTATTTAACTGGCCGGGTCTTGGCAAACTGTTGGTGGATGCAGTGATTGTAAAAGATTTACCACTGCTGCAGGCAATCGTGGTAATACTTGTCATCTTCTATGTGCTCATCCACTTTGTGGCGGATATTTTGTATGGAATATGTAATCCGAAGATACGGATACTAGGTGATGAACATGAAGCGTAATGTGACTCGATGGATCATACTCAGTATCTTAATAGGGATTGTTATAGCCAGTATACTTGTCGATATCTTTGCAGGATCTATGATTACAGAATCCAATGCGATGATACGTCTACAACCACCAAGCTTTACACATTTCTTTGGGACAGATGGATATGGTAGAGATGTATTTTTACGAGTGTTATCTGCCGCAAAGATCAGTATCGTATCATCCTTAGTTGTTGTTGTGGTTGCGGCTAGCATCGGTATTTTTACCGGTATGGTCAGTGGATACTTTGAAGGAATTCTTGATGAGGGATTGATGATGATATGCGATCTATTCCTAGCATTCCCACAGATGATACTTGCGATAGTGATTGCAGGGGTATTTCAAGGAGGATTGTTTAGTGCAATGGTTGCGTTAACACTGAGTGATTGGATGGTCTTTGCAAGAATCACTCGCTCTAGTGTATTCAAGCAGAAACAAGAACTCTACGTTACCGCATCAAAATTTTCAGGTTTATCCGATTTTGAGATATTATGGAGACATATCTTGCCCAATATACGAAATCTATTGATGGTCACATTTACCCTAAACTTTGCAAGCATGTTGTTGAACTTAGCAAGTCTTAGCTTCTTAGGTATCGGTGTAAAGATACCGACTGCAGAGTGGGGGTCTATGATCAGTGAAGGTCGACAATATTTAAATTCTGCCCCATGGATTGTTGTATTCCCATGTATTGCGATCTTTACAACTGTTTTATTGATTCATTTATTGGCCAAAACATTTGAGAAAAATAAAGGAGAGAGAAATGCCCAGCTTGATTAAAATCATTGTTTCATTATCATTACTTGCTCTAAGTGGTTGTGTTCCAAACACATCCCATGTAGAAAACATGCATCAAAATACCATGCATATCGGCACAGAACAATTCCCATCCTCCCTGGATTCAGGTTTAGAGTGGAATGGATGGTTTACTGTTCGCTATGGAATTGGTGAAACACTATTTACTGTTGATGATCAAATGGTCTTACAGCCATGTTTAGCTGAAGCTGTTGATTTTATTGACGCATATACTTGGAGAATTACATTACGTTCAGATGTGAAATTCTCTGATGGTAGTGTGATGGATGTGGAAAGTGTACGTAATAACTTACAAAGAGTTTCCCAAGTGAATCCTCGTGCATCCTTCTTAAAGGATGCTACTTATGATATAGATGGTAATCAACTTACCATCCATACAACATCCATGTGCGTAACACTACCATCAGAACTCAGTGACCCAATGTTTTCAATCCTAAATCTTAGTAGTTCGAATGATAAGGACAGTATCCCAGTAGGAACAGGTCCTTATCAAGTACAAAGTTTTACAGCTGATAAAGATGTAACTTTAATACCAAATACTTACTACTGGAATGGTCAACCAAAGGTTAATGAAATCACCGTTTCAAAAGTATTAGAAAAAGAAACGGCTTTGCTCGCTCTAGAAAATCATGAATTGGATGCCTATACAGATATCAATCCACAAGGCATCCAACAACTACAAAACAATAATGATTTTACAATCCAATCGATTCCATCCAGTCGCGTCTATTCATTGTATCTAAATCCTAAGACTTTAGAAGATTCTACACTTAGACAAGCGATTGCGATAGCAATCGACAAAGACACTATTGCCAACCATCTGCTTGAAGGTAATATCACACCAACCTATAGTCCATTTCCAAGTGACTCCATGTATGCATATGAGGCAGATAAGAATATCTACAACCTTGATCAAGCAAAACAACTGTTAAAGGATGCAGGGTATGTGGACACAAACAATGATGGATATATTGATATTGATGGTAAGAATATCAATCTGCGTATCAGTTACTACAAACGTTTATCACTTGAAGCAATAGCGACACAGTTGCAGTCAACACTTAAGAAACTGGGTATTCAATCTGAGGTGAATGTCTATGAAAGCTCTGGATATCTAGAAACCAAGGACTATGATTTAGGCTTGTATTCCATGGTAACCATGCCAACAGGAGATCCTGCTTACTATTTTAATGCACTACTAGCAGATGGTGGTTCTGTAAACTATATTGGTAGTCCTAGTGAACAACTTCAACAGCTTCTCGATCAATTGAATACGACTTCTGATACAGAAGCTAGAAGTCAAATATCGATGGATATTCAAAAATTATATCTTCCAGATAATTTTGTAATCTACATTGGTTTTGTGAACCTCAATTTTGCGATGGATTCTCATATCAAAAACTTTGTACCACATGAGACTGACTATTATCAGATTACCAAGGATTTGGAAATTGATTCATGAGTACGATCTTAGATATCCATGATTTATCCGCTTCTTATGACCAACAAGAAATTCTAAAGCATGTCTCTATACATTTAGAGCAAGGACAAGTACTTGGGATTGTTGGTGAAAGTGGAAGCGGAAAGACAACACTGTTAAATTGTATTTTACAACTAGATAAGTATCTTTGTATCAATGGTGGTCAGTTGCGATACAAAGATATTAACTTACTACAACTATCCACAAAAGAAAGAAGACAGCTTTATCGCAAGGATATCGCTACAATCTTTCAAAGTAGTAATGAGATGTTAGTACCTACCAGAAGGATTCAAGATCAATTCTATGAAACAACCAAAGGATTATTCACTAAAAAAGAGACCAAAGAGAAAGCGATATCCTTGTTTGAACAATTTGCACTAGAAAATCCTGAAAGGATACTACATAGCTATCCATTTGAATTATCGCTAGGTATGGCACAAAGGGTAGCGATTGCACTGGCACTGATACATCAACCAAAGCTATTGTTGTGTGATGAGCCTACATCCGCTTTGGATGTAAAGAATGCCAATGAAGTGATGGAATTGTTACGTATGTATAAAGAAAAAGAGAAGATGAGTATGTTGTTGATTACCCATCATCTAGGACTTGCTGGAAAGCTATGCGATGATATCGCAGTGATGTACCGAGGTGAGATTGTAGAACACAACAGTGCAGAAACAATATTCTCTACACCACACCATCCATACACAAAACAGTTATTACATGCATTACCAAAGGTGGAACAAGTATGACAAGATTGATTGATGCCAAACATATTACGCATGTATTCCACTCTGCCAATCAAAAGATTAAGGCATTGGATGATGTATCTATTCATTTAGATGATAGAGAGATTCTTGGTATTATCGGGGAAAGTGGCAGTGGTAAAAGTACGCTATTGCGTATCCTTTCAGGAATCTTAATTCCAAAACAAGCAGAGATACAATTATTCAACCAACCGCTCAATCCAAAAGATAACACACGCTTTTCAAGGATGCAGATGATATTTCAGGATGCACGTTCTTCCTTTGATGAGTTATATACCATCGAAGAAAGTCTCAATGAAGTACGTCAACATCTAAACCCAGATGCGATTGAAAATCGTTTTCTACTACAGGAAGTAGGCTTAGATATGATATTTGCCAAGAAGTACCCAAGTCAAATGTCAGGGGGAGAGTGTCAACGAGCCGCAATCGCACGTGTACTAGCATGTCATCCAGATATTCTGTTGTGTGATGAAATCACAAGTGCGTTGGATGTCATCACACAAAAAAAGATATGCGAGTTATTGTTACACCTGTGTCAACAACATCACATATCAACAGTCTTTGTATCTCATGATATCGCCCTTGTAAGTCAATTATGTAGTCGTATCATGATTATGCAAAAGGGTAAAGTTGTAGAAGAAGGCGATACAACAAGCGTATTATCCAATCCACAACATGCATATACAAAAGAATTATTACAATATATTTGATGGATAACCCGAAAGCGGGTTATCTTTTTTTATCCACACCTCATACGTACAAATGCTAGGATCATTTTTGATAAATTGAATCATCTCTTTAGTGAATGTTTCAATCGCATGGATGCGTGTTGGACTTGGACAGAGTCACAATGCAGTTGCGAATATGTCTGCCGTCATTGAAAGAAGAGGACCAGATCCAACAGCTTGGTTTGTACTACCTGTTGTAACAGTCATCTTTATCAACATACTACGTTAGGGGTGACTACGATGGAATTGACAGAAGAAAAAGAAAACAACTTGTATGCATACCAACGGGTAATATTGCGGATAATAATCCTGCTGTAAAACAAGGAACTTTAGACGCAGGTATCTTTCCCACCGATCCAAGTTGTCATATGTTCGGTAGAGCGGTGATAGTACAATGTGTTTCAGGAGACAATCTTGCACTACACCAAGGTATCTATGCAGCACATGCAGGAGATGTACTCATCTTTGACTTACATGGATATACACAAGCAGGTCGCTTTGGAGATATCATAGCACTAGTCTGTAAGGAAAGATGACACTTGAGATTTATGGTTTCGACAAGCTAATCGAAGAGAAAACAAAATAGAAGAAAAAAAGCACTTGGAATGAGTGCATTTTTCAATTCACTTACAAGAAAGATAATCCATAGGATAATCTAGTTAGAAACTATAGTACAATAATAAAGAAATCGGAGAACAAATGAAAATCGTAGAGTGTTGGTTAGAACATCCTGTTAGAAGACTAGATCAGACATACAGTTATCTTTATGATGGTGCTATTGAAGTAGGTAGTCGTATCACCATACCTTTATTGAATCGTAAAGTAACTGGCTTTGTGGAAAGCTATGTTGAAACGGATGAAAGTAAAGAAGAAATTGAAAAGCGATTAGGATATCGTCTGCGTTATATTCTTGAATGTAAAGATCAAGAGAGTCTAATTACGGATGAACTACATGATTTAGCATTTTGGATGAAAGAGAATACACTCTCTACGACAATCTCTTGTTTTCAAACGATGTTACCATCGAAATTAAAACCGGTTTCTAACGACAAAAAAGTCGTTAAAGAAAAGTGGGTGAAAGTAACAGATCATGAAGTGACATTAACACCAAAACAATTAGAAGCTTTTCTTTATGCACGAGATCATCAACCAATCACATACACTGCATTTAGAAAGTTATATCCAAGTCATGCGCATACATTGATTACTAAGAATGCGATTGTTCTAGAAGAGAAGGATAGAGAAGCACGTGAGGATGTTGTAAACGTGCAAGCATGTCCAACGCTAAAACCACTCCAGAAAAAAGCAATGGATGATATTAACAGCAGTCATGATTCTATCTACCTACTACATGGTGTAACAGGTTCTGGTAAAACAGAAGTATATCTACAACTTGCGGCACAAACCCTTGCAAAGGGTAGACAGGTACTCATACTTGTACCAGAGATAGGTCTAACACCACAGATGATACAACGCGTATCTTCTCGCTTTGGCAAAGGTCTTGCTATCTATCACAGTGGATTAAATGATCAAGAAAAATATGAACAATACCGCAAAGTGAAGATGGGAAAAGCATCCATTGTTGTGGGCACACGCAGTGCTGTCTTCTTACCATTTCAGGATTTAGGATTAATCGTTATGGATGAAGAACACGATAGCTCCTATAAACAAGAAAACCAACCGGCATACCATTGTCGAGATATCGCAATCTGGCGAGGCAACTACCATGGTTGTAAGGTGATTCTAGGCTCAGCAACACCAGCACTTGAAAGCTATGCAAGAGCCCTAAAGGCTGTATATCACCTTGTTGAGATGAAGGAGCGTATCAACCAAAATCTGCCAAAGATTGAAGTTGTTTCAATCAAAGATGAAATCAAAAAGAATGGCTCCTATATTCTAACGAGAACTCTACAAGAAAAGATACAACAGCGATTAGATTCTAATGAACAGATTATTCTATTGTTAAATCGTCGTGGCTTTGTTTCGCAGGTGCGCTGTAAAGAGTGTCAAGAAGTTGTAATGTGCCCACATTGTGATATCGCGATGAGCTATCATCGCGACGTAAAACGGTTGAAATGTCATACTTGTGGAACAGAGATGTCTGTGCCTCAAGTTTGTCCTAGTTGTCATAGTCGTGCTGGTTTTTCTACATATGGATTTGGTACAGAGAAACTTGAGGCAGAAGTGCATGCATGCTTTCCAAAGGCGAAGGTATTACGTATGGATGCGGATACGACAAGTCGTAAGAATGCGCATCAAAAGATACTAGATGCCTTTGGTAAACACGAAGCAGACATCTTATTGGGTACACAGATGATAGCCAAGGGTTTGGATTATCCGGATGTGACCCTTGTTGGAATCATCAACGGAGATGAGGGACTACAACGAACAGATTTCCGCAGTTGTGAGACAACCTTTGATTTACTGATGCAGGCATCAGGCAGAAGTGGTAGAGGCCACACAAATGGAGAAGTTGTATTACAAGTGTTTGATCCAAAACATTATGCAGTACAATGTGCTAGTAAGCAGGATTACGAGACTTTCTTTAAGAAGGAAATGCAGTATCGTCACCTCAGCGAGTATCCACCATATACTTATCTGATATCCTTAACGATACAAAATCGTAAAGATGATATCGCAATGAAGCTAGCAAGTCGTATCAAACGAGAAATCACAGGTAACTTTAAAGTGATAGGTGTTATATCACTATTAAAGATACAGGACTTCTATCGCTATCGCTTAGTACTAAAGGGAAAAAACTTAGAAGCGATGAAACAAGCAGTTCGAGAATTCTTGATAAATACAAAATTGGATTTGAGTGGATTACGCATTGATGTAAATCCGATATATTTAGATTAAGGAGAGCCGTATGCAAGAGTTATTACAATATCGAAAAGAAGTATTGATTGGTGAGAAAATCAATCTTAGAGTCACAACAAAAGAAGATGAAGAACTATTCGCCAAATGGTGGAATGAGGATACCATCCTATTAGGAAATCGCAATCGTATCATTCCGACATTTGAAGAGGATAATGCGCCACTATTTCATAATTGGTCAGCAAATCAAAACAGCAATGGATTTGCGCTGACCATTGAAAACAAAGAGTGTGTAGCGGTAGGACATGTCAGTGTATTTGGTTTATCTTTGCCGATGATGATCGCTACGATTGGTATCTTTGTAGGTTCTGAATATCGCGGTCATGGTTATGGCAAAGAAGCGATGCAGAAAGCAATCCGTATCTGCTTTGAAGAACTCAATGTGCATAAAGTTGAGTTGAATGTATATTCGTATAATGAAGCAGCGATTGCGATGTACAAGAAAGTAGGTTTTGTACATGAAGGAACGCGTCGTGCTGCTTCATACCATCATGGTAAGTACTATGATGTTTATACAATGGGTATTTTACGTGAGGAATACCTAGGTTAATTTTAGTTTTGTTTTAAAGAAGAAAAATCTTGTGAACTCATTCATAAAAAACATGGATGAATAACGAGATTTTTCTTCTTTTTTTACGTAATTTTTTCAAATCAGATATTGTATCTAAATAACAAAGTGGTAGAATAGTGGTAGGAAATGGAGCAAAGTGGAGGGAATCGTTAGATGGTGATGTTTACAGGGGAATACAGACATAATCTGGATCCAAAAAACCGACTGATTATTCCATCCAAGTACAGAGACCAGTTGACAACAAAAATCTATGTCACTGAGTGGATGGACGGATGCTTAGCTGCATTTGCGGAAAACGAGTGGAATAGCTTGGTAGACAAGCTAAACAAACTGCCTGTTACCAACAAGAAAGCTCGTGCTTTTGTGCGTAGTATCTTAGGTAAAGCAGACGAATGTAGTGTGGATAACCAAGGAAGAATTCTATTGCCACAGTTTCAAATTACAGATCGAGGTTTCGAGAAGGCTTGTGTGATTGTTGGAGCTTCAGATCATTTTGAAATTTGGCCACAACAAACATTTGACGATTACAACCAAGAGTCGATGGGTGAGTTGGATGACTTCGCTGAGGATTTGACGGAGCTATTACAACTATGAAACACACATCCGTATTGTTGAATGAGACAGTAGATAGCCTAGAGGTAAAAGACAATGGTATCTATGTTGATGGAACACTGGGCAGAGGTGGTCACTCCAAGTATTTGATTTCAAAGCTAAAGACAGGTCATCTTTATGCTTTTGATAAAGATTTACAAGCAATCAAGGAATCAACTGAAAATCTGAAGGATGTACTTCCATTTATCACGATGATTCACAACGACTTTCGCTCAATGAGAGATGAACTTCAAAAGCAGGGCGTTGAATCTGTAGATGGCATCATGATGGATTTGGGAGTGAGTTCTCCTCAGTTTGATGATCCAACGCGAGGATTTAGTTACCGCTATGATGCAAGACTAGATATGCGTATGGATAGCACACAACAGTTGGATGCGTATCAAGTAGTCAATACGTATTCATTCGAACAACTTGTACGTATCTTGCGTGAGTATGGTGAAGAGAAATTTGCCAAGCAAATCGCAAGAGCGATAGAGAAACAACGACTACAACAACCAATTGAGACGACATTTCAGTTGGTGGATGTTATTAAGTCGGCACTTCCTGAAAAGGTGTTACGACAAAAGGGACATCCAGCAAAGCAAACCTTCCAAGCATTACGCATTGAAGTCAATGATGAACTTGGTGCATTGAAGAAGGGATTGCAGGATGCTTTATCACTGCTAAAACCAAATGGTAGATGTGCAGTGATTACATTCCATTCATTGGAGGATCGCATTGTAAAGAATGTGTTTAAGGAATATTCCTTGGCACCTTACATAGATCCACGGATTCCGATTAAAGCATCCGAAATACAACAAGCAGATTATCAACTGATTACAAAAAAGCCGATAACAGCAAGCGATGAAGAATTAGAAGAGAATCATCGTTCACATAGTGCAAAGCTAAGAGTGATTAAGAAAAAGGGAGACTAGGGACATGGCGAAGATTGTGAAAAAGAAAAAACAGAAAAAAAATACAGCATTTTTAAATTTTGCTGTATGGATGTTTATGATTTCTGCTACACTTTATTTGGCTAGTTCTATATTCTTGAGAACTTACAACAACTCTTTAAGTGCACAAACACAGCAGATGGAAGCTGATATCGCTACTTTGCATACACAAAATGATGCATTGAAAGTAGAGATTCTAAATCTAGGTTCAAATATCCGTGTTGATGAAATCGCTGCAAATAACGGACTCAGTAAGAAACAGGAGAATATTGTCACTATCACAGGTGGAACTGGTAACACAACTGGAGAGTAGAATGGCAAAAAAAAGGAAGTATCGTAACGAAGTACGTCGAATAACGATTGTGACATTAGCAGCAATGATGCTGATTGCTTCTAATGTTTTTTTCGTGACCATAGGAAAAGTACATATGCGCTCAGGTACAGATTTAAGTGTTTATGCAGATTCCGCAAACACGGTAACAGAGACAACCCTTGCAATGCGTGGATTTATCTATGATCGCAATGGTCAGGTGATTGCCCAGGATAATCATACTTACGATATTATCTGTATCTTATCTTCTTCAAGACAATCCATTGAAGGACAACCTGCCTATGTACAAGATAAAGAAGGAACTGCAAAAGTTCTCTCCGATATATTAAAGATTGATTATCAAAAAGTCTTAGACTTTTTAAGCCAAGATATCTATCAAACAGAGTTAGGTACTGGTGGCAGAAGATTATCACAAGCAACCAAGGAAGAAATTGAATCCTATAATCTTCCAGGTATTGAGTTTGTAGATTCTATCAAACGTATTTATCCTAACGGACAATTTGCGTCAAACTTAATTGGATACGCACAACCAAATGATGAAGGGGATACCGTAGGTCAGATGGGATTGGAACTCTATCTGGATTCCTATCTTGCGGGAACAAACGGATCTCGTACCTATCAAACAGACTCCAATGGATATCGTTTACCAGGTATGAAGGATGAAGTAACAAGTGCTGTCAATGGTAATGATGTATACCTAACAATTGATACATCCATCCAACAGACACTAGAACAATCCATGAGTATGACGCAATCTCAATTCGGTGCGGATTCTGTATGGGGTGGTGTTATGGAAATCAATACAGGTAAAGTTCTAGCCTGGGGACAATCCAACTCCTTTGATCCTAATGTACTAGAGATTTCTGATTATACGAATACAGGTGCACAGGTAGCTTATGAACCTGGTTCTACATTGAAGACATTTACCTGGGCAGCTGCCATCAATGAAGGCAAGTACAACGGTACAGAGTTAACCAATGGTAATTCCTACTGCTATGGTACGGATGAAAATAACAATCCAGTCCGTGCTACCGCAGGCAATAGCTTAGGTTGTGTATACAATGCAGATATGTATCAATATGGTGCAGTTGATTTTGATACAGGTTTGATTTACTCCTTAAACTCTGTTGCAGGTACTGTACAAAATGAAGTTATTACACCAGATATAAACTTAGAGTATTTAAGAAAGTTTGGTTTCTTTAATGCGGTGGATACGGATGGATTACCTGAATCAACAGGTTTATTAAACTTCACATATCCATCCGATAAACTATCTCTATCCTTTGGACAGGGTTCTACTGTAACAATGTTGCAATTGATGCAAGCATACAGTGCAATATTCTCAGATGGTACCATGGTGAAACCATACTTCGTAGATTCTATCCGCAATGGATATGACAACAACAAATACATCTATAAAGCAGATAAGACAGTATTGGGAAATCCAATTACACCAGAAACTGCGAAGCAACTACAGGGAATCTTATATCGTGTTGTCAACGATGATCGCGGAACAGGACGTGGCTATCGTATTCCTGAATGTAAGGTCATCGGTAAAACCGGTACAACCGAACTTGCGGTTAACGGTAGTTATCAATCTGGTAAGTATATTTATTCCTTTATGGGTGCCTTACCGGCAGAAAACCCACAGATTCTTGTATACTATGCAATCCAGATTGACTCCAGCGCACCTGTCAACCAACAACCACAGGTAAATCTACTACGTAGAGTTGCGATGCAATATGGCTTTGCACAGCAAGATACACCACAACAACAAACAGCGACAGCAGAAAACGTATCTGTATATCAGATGCCAAATCTTGTGAATCATAGCTTAGACTATGTACAAAGTACACTAGCTCCATATGGTGCAGACATCAATGTATTGGGTGATGGTAGCAGTGTCATTCGTCAATATCCAGAAGCAGGACATTCTCTAACAACAGGACAAAGAGTCTTTGCGGTAACGAATACATCATCCTTCATCATGCCAAATATGGTAGGCTGGAGTAGACAAGATGTGGCAGGCTTCTGGCAAGCAACTGGATTTGATGTGGATATCCTAGGAGATGAAACTGCCATGGTAACCTCGCAAAGTATACCAGCGGGCACAACAGTCGAAAAAGGTACTGTGATAACAGTCAACCTAGGTGGCTAGTAAGGGGTAGTTATGACGATATTTAATATGAGCTTGTATTTCTTGGTGAGTCTAGCAATCGTGTTAGTGACGATGCCAATGTTAATACAATATTTGAAAAAGTTGAGTTTTAAGCAAACCATCAGTGAGTATGCTTTGGATGATGACAAAAAGAAGGCAGGAACACCAATTATGGGTGGCATACTGTTTATTGTTGTTCCTGTGATTTTGACATTTATCTTTGTGCCAAATGTAATACATGATTTGGATACGTTGGTGGTGATATTGGCGTTTGTTGGATATGGACTGATTGGGTTCATTGATGACTTCTTGATTGCGATACTTAAAAACAACAAAGGTTTAAAAGCTGCCTATAAGTTATTATTACAACTATTGTTGGCTGTGATATTCTTTATGATTTATCGCCAGAATACTTCTTTGCATATCATCTTACCAGTTTCAAAAGTCGTATTACCATTAGGATTTGGATACTTTATCTTGATACTGATTATGTTTGCAGGATCCAGCAATGCGGTAAACCTAACAGATGGTATGGATGGATTATCCTCAGGTGTTAGTATCATTGCCTTGATTCCATATTTAATCTTCACTTTGGTAAATGGACAAAATGGTGTAGCAGTATTCATCATTACTTTGATTGGTGCATTACTTGGTTATCTATACTACAACAAGAAACCAGCAAAGATCTTCATGGGAGATACAGGTTCACTTGCCTTAGGTGGAGTACTCGCAGCTTTGGCGATGATTACCAAGACAGAATTATTACTCATTTTGATTGCAGGAGTACCTGTGATTGAAACACTCTGTGTTATCATCCAGATTGGATCTGTCAAGATACGTCATAAACGCGTATTCCCATATACACCAATTCACTATGCATTCCGCATCAAAGGCATGCCAGAGGTCAGCATCGTCTATATGTTCTGGTTGGTTGAAGCGATACTTGCATGTATCGGATTGTTGATTGGTTTACATTAAGTGATATCTAGCAGGATACATGTCCTGCTTTTTATTTTGGAAATTGTATCTAGGTTTTATGAGGTGATACGTCTATAATGGATTTAAGAGATTATTGTAATAAGCTGTTCTTAATTTTTCTAGAAGAAATGGTTATTGAAAGAGGTTTTTGTTATAATAATTGAGTTGTGAGGGGGAAGGCATGTCAAAAGATGTATTTGATGTGAATCATCGCTTGGTTGAGCTAACGATGGTTCTAAAATTACAAAAATTACAAAAGAATGATTTGCCGACTCTTACGTATGTAAATCTTGAGGACTATTTAAATCATTTATGGCGTTATAAGTCTCCACGCACTTTAAATCAAGCGGTTGATGTGGTGTGGAATATTGCGGTAAGTGATATTGTACGCTTCTTATCAAGCCAAGCTGTAATAGATGGTGCAAAGAAGAATCTCGAAGATTTTGCGGATGTCATTGGAGGGAATTAACATATGGCAAAAAATGCTACAAAAAAGAGTAAGCTAGCAATATTTGGACTGGTTGTTATCTTGTTAGGTACTTTAATTGGTACAACAATTCGTTCAATTATCTCTGGTTTAAACCTAGGTCTTGACTTACGTGGTGGTTTTGAAATCTTGTATCAGGTTGAACCATTAAACGAAGGCTCAACCGTAGATATGTCAGCTGTTATTAACAGTATTTCAAAGCGTATCAATGTATTAGGCGTCAGTGAACCACAGATTACGGTTGAAGGTAATAACCGTATACGTGTTCAGCTTGCAGGAGCTAGTGATCTAGAGACTGCTCGTGAAATGATTGGTACAACAGCGAATCTGACATTCCGTGATGTCAATGATGTTGAGTTAGCAGATTCTTCAATCCTAAAAGAGGGTGGAGCGACACTTGCATATCAAAATGGTGAACCAGTTGTATCTTTAGCGATTGCGGATAAAGAAAAGTTTGGTCAGATGACTTCTGATATTTCAAAACGTACAAACGGTACAAATATCATGGTCATTTGGTTGGATTGGGAAGATGGTGATACTTACGCTGCAGAAGCTGCGAAAGCACGTGCAGGAGAAGAGTCTAAATATATCTCCGCTGCTAGTGTAAATTCACAGATTAATGATGACTGTATCATCTCTGGTAACTTTACAGAAGAAAGTGCTAGAACACTTGCGAACTTAATCAACTCAGGTTCCTTACCTGTCAAACTAACAGAACTTTCCAGCAATGTTGTATCAGCTTCCTATGGAGCTGACGCATTACGCGTTACTGCACTTGCTGGTGTGCTTGGTGTTGCGGTTGTTATGTTGGTAATGATCTTGGTATATCGTCTACCTGGTCTTATCTCTGCAATCATGCTTGCATTCTATGTATGGGCAGTATTTGGTATCTACTCCTTGATGGGTGCTGTATTTACACTATCTGGTATTGGTGCCTTGGTATTGGGTATCGGTATGACAGTCGATGCGAATATTATCAACTACGAACGTATCCGTCAGGAACTCTATAAAGGTCGCAGTGTAAGAGCTGCAGTCGCAGAGGGTGGTAAGCTATCCTTTGGTGCGGTCTTTGATGCACAGTTAACAACATTAATCGCTGCATTAATTATGTATATCTGGGGAACAGGTACTGTTAAGGGATTTGCAACAATGTTAATTATCACTGTTGTGATGACACTATTACTTAACGTAGGATTCTCTAAGCGGTTATTAAACTTAATTGTTGACTCTGGTGTATGTGATAATAAACCTGGTTTATTCGCTGTTAAGAAGAATCAGATTCCAAATGTATCTAAGGGTGAAAAACAGTTCTATACAGGAACACATCACTTAGACTACATGGGCAAAGCGAAGTATGCTGTTGGTATTAGTTCACTCATCGTGATTGTGGCATTATGCTTAAGTCTATTTAATCTAAGCAAGGGTAATGGTTTCTTCAATTTAGGTATTGATTTCGCATCTGGTACAAAGTTAACAGTGACATCTGAAAATACAGTTGAAGTAAGTGATGTACAAGCTACACTTGAATCACTAGGATATGATGACTTTAGCTTCCAATCATCTGGAGATAGCACAGTATACGCAACAACAAAGGCATCTTTGGATAAGCAACAGTTAACAGAAATTAAGTCAGCATTTGAAGAGAAGTATGGCGTAGAGCCAGGCGATAACATCGTTACACCAGTCGTAGGTGCAGA
Organism: Erysipelotrichaceae bacterium; assembly: GCA_022767445.1. Taxonomy (GTDB): domain Bacteria; phylum Bacillota_I; class Bacilli_A; order Erysipelotrichales; family Erysipelotrichaceae; genus Bulleidia. The sequence continues at coordinate 26,188 of JALENJ010000058.1, forward strand.
GCTTGTACGTAGTGCAATTATCTTAACAGTTGTTGCTTGGATTGCGATGCTAGGATATATTTCATTCCGTTATGAGTTTGACTATGCATTAGGATGTCTAGTTGCACTTGTACATGACGTATTGATTGTTCTTGCGATATTTAGTATCTTGCGACTAGAAGTAAATATTGAGTTAATCTCTGTATTACTAACAATCATCGGTTACTCGATCAATAACTCCATTATTGTCTTTGATAGAGTTAGAGAAGTAGTAAGATCACGTCACAATATTGATCCAAGCGAATATCGTACGATCGCTAATGATGCGATTGATGAAGCAATTAAGATGTCTGTGATATCTTCAATTACTACATTAATTCCAGTTATCTTCTTACTAGTCATGGGTAGTAATTCTATCTTCACATTCGTATTTGCGATGCTCGTAGGATTGATTGCTGGTACAGTATCTTCAATCTTTATCGCAGCTTACTTATGGTGCATAATTCGTATCCACAGCAAGCCAAAACAAAGAAACAAGAAACACACCAAAGCAAAGAAAGAGAAGAAAGAAGCTCTTGATGAATATACCATTACTGGTATTAACGCTTAATATCTAAAGCAGCGGGTATACCGCTGCTTTTGTTGTATAGGAGGTTTTATGGTTGATATAAAAGCAGTATTATTTGATTGTGATGGGTTGATGTTTGAAACAGAACTTGTATCCCAACAGATATGGAGAGATGAAGCACGAAAGTTAAACATCACATTACCAGATGATTTCTTTATGCATATCACAGGTTCTGGTGGACAGGAATTAGAGAACTATATCTTAACTGTTCCGGGTGCCAAAGAACTACGTAAGATACTCAAAGAAAAACGCTTTGATATCGATTTCTGGAAATCGATACAAAAAGATTGTATGAATAAAGTAGGGTTGATCGAAATCTTTACTTGGTTAGCAAATCACAACTATAAAGTTGCGGTATGTTCTAGCAGTGCTAGAACATATGTAGAAGCTTTGATATCCACTGTATCTGTTCCATTACAATATGATGCGATTGTATGTGGTGATATGGTCAAACATGCCAAACCAGATCCAGAGATATTCTTAACAGGAGCTAAGATTCTAGGCATAAATCCTGAAAACTGCATGGTCCTAGAGGATTCTAAGCAGGGTATTATTGCGGCAAATGCGGCAGGCATGCATTCATGTTTTATCCAAGATACCATTCAACCAGATAGTTTGATGGAATCACTGATTGAATATCGCAAGCCAAGTTTAATCGAAGTCATAAACCTACTAGAAGAATTAAAAGAGGTAACATTATGAGTCTACAAGCATGGATAGATGAATTTTCAAATCGCAAAATCATGATCTGGGGTTATGGGAAAGAAGGCAAAGCGACCTACCAGTTTATCCGCCGTATCTTACCACAACAAGTACTGACAATTGTTGAGTCACAACCAGGAAAATCCTTAGATCAAGCCAAACTTGATACTGTATATACAGAGTGTCTATGCCAAGATGATGTTGATTTTAACAAGTTTGATATGATACTGAAATCACCAGGTATTGTAATACCAGAGGGTCTTGATACATCCAAGATTACAGGCGAAGCAGAGCTATTTATTAAACACTATCGCGATCATATCGTTGGTGTCACTGGTACCAAAGGCAAGTCAACAACGACCTCACTGATTGCGGCTATCCTAAAAGAAAAATATCATGTATGTCTTGTTGGTAATATCGGCATTCCATGTTTTGAAGCAATTTTAGAGATGGAAGAGGGTGCGTATGCCGCATTAGAACTATCTTGTCATCAATTAGAGATATGCCGATATTCACCAAAGTATGCAGTATTTTTAAATCTATATGAAGAGCATCTAGATCACTATAAAACCATGGAGAAGTATGGACTTGCCAAGTCTCATATCTTTACCAATCAATTACATGGTGATGTATTGATCATTCATCAAGACTTAACAAACTTTATACAACAATCCATCAATACACCATACTTGATTGGTAAAGACATCACTGCAGTTGGTAAAACACTGCATATTCCATCGCATACATTAGATGCGTCCAATGCGAAATTAATAGGTGAACACAATTATTGCAATCTAGCAGTTGCCAATATGATAGGAAATCTATTGGGTGTTAGTGATGAACAAGTTCATCAAGCGATTGCAAACTTTAGACCTTTGGCACATCGCTTAGAAGACCTTGGTGAATACAAAGGTATACGCTATATTAACGATTCCATCTCTACGATTGGACAATCCTGTATACAGGCATTGGAATCGATAGACAATGTGGATACAGTCCTGGTTGGTGGAATGGATCGAGGTATTGAGTATGATGAAATTGAAGAATACCTATCCAAGCGTAAAGATGTTCAAGTCATATTTATGTACGCAACTGGAAAAAGAATCTATCATGAAATGGAGAACAAGGGACTATTGCGCGATGGTTTACATGTTGTAGAGGACTTACAACAAGCAGTCACACTAGCCAAGAGCTTAACAGCGAAACATCATGCATGTGTACTATCACCAGCTGCTAGTTCCTATGATCATTTTAAGAATTTTGAACATCGTGGAGATGTCTTTAGAAAGTTGGCTTTTGAAGAATGAAATACAATGTCATAGATGTTGAGGCTACCCAGTTACAAAAGAATTATAACATCGGTATTCTAAGTGCGAAGCTTCTAGAAGCTTCACACTTAGAACAAGAACGTATTGATGAACTGTTTAGTGAGGATAACACACTTTCAACAAGCCATGCACAGTGTGTAATGGATTGTTGTCAAAGACTACTATTAGCGAAAGAAAGAAATGAGAAGGTCATGATTGCAGGAGACTATGATGCGGATGGTATCTGCTCAACCGCAATCATGAAGATGACCTTGAATCACTTAAAGATACAAAATGGTTACTACATTCCAGATCGTATGAAAGAAGGATATGGATTATCTGCAAATACAGTTCAACTTGCGTATGAGAAGGGATATGGCTTATTAATCACAGTCGATAATGGTGTAAAAGCACATGAAGCGATTCAAAAAGCCAATGATCTAGGACTGGATATCATCATTACTGACCACCACCAGATTGATGAGGCGATAGAAACAGCGAATGTCGTTCATCCTGATTACATGGAACCAGAGTTCCAGTATCTATCTGGTGCAGGTGTTGCTTTGCAAATCGCAAGAAATCTAATCGGCAACAATGATATCCAAACAGCTTTGGCCGCTGTTGCGCTAATTGCGGATGTGATGCCACTATGGAAAGAAACAAGAAAAATAGTCAAACGTGGTATCTCTATCTTGAAACAGGGAAAACCACGTAGTTTACTCTATCTATTATATCCAGGAAGTAGTGTGGATATGAACGCAATTACCTTTTCCATCGTACCGAAGCTAAATAGCTTAGGACGTATGAGTGATATCGCCAATGTCAATACAATGGTAACGTATCTTTTATCCAACAACGAAGAACAGATGAGAAAATACGCACAACAAGTCGATGTGGTTAACAATAAGCGTAAAGAGATTAGTGCGACGATTAGTGATACCGCAATCAAGATGATTGCGGATGAAAAGTTTCCTATTCTCTACAAAGAGAATTTCCATGAGGGAGTTTCAGGACTTGTGGCAGGTAAGCTTGTATCACAACTACAAAGACCAGTACTTGTAATGGCTAAAAGTGGTGATGTCATTAAGGGTAGTGGTAGAAGTGTACCAGGATTTAATATCTTTGATTTCTTCAAAGATTTTGATGGCTTGGTTGCCTTTGGTGGACATGAGCAGGCAGTCGGAATCTCCATTGACGCAAGTCAATTTGAACAGTTTCATCAAACAGCACAAAAAAAGATGGAAAAGACAGGTTTTACATATACAGAACCAAGCTTAGATGCGATTCGCATACAGGCAGAAGATGTTACCTTTGATAATATCGCAGATATCGGTTGCTTGATGCCATATCCAAAGCAGATGATTGAACCAAATTTTGCGATAGAGAATATGCATGTTGTAGAGCGCAAAGAGAGTGCCAAGATGGTGAAGTACATGATTGCCAATGCGACTGGAGGATTTGAAGCTGTACTTTATAAGAGTCGTAATCTACCGGCACCAACTCTACCGAAACGCTTGGTTGGAAAGTTATCCATCTCAAGATGGAGAGGACGCGTAAGCTTGCAAATGATACTCGAAGATATTGCGTGAATCTGCTATACTAAAGAGTGCAAATATAGAAAATATAAATGAAGGGAAGGATTCAAATGGCTATCAATGTAGAAGATTATATTGCGTCAGTCAAAGATTTTCCGATCGAGGGAATTCTTTTTCGAGATATTACGCCAATATTAGAAAACGCAGAAGCGTTTAGAGAGGTGACACATCGTCTTGCGGAATACGCAAAAAGCGTAAATGCGGATATGATTGTAGGACCTGAAAGTAGAGGATTTATCTTTGGATGTCCAGTGGCTGTAGAGCTTGGTTTGGGATTTGTTCCTGTACGTAAACCAGGTAAACTACCACGTGAGACAATCAGCTGTAAATATGATTTAGAGTACGGCTCAAATGAAGTACACATGCATAAGGATGCGATTAAACCTGGACAAAGAGTTGTCATCATCGATGACCTACTAGCCACAGGTGGTACTGCTAAGGCAACCGCAACAATGATTGAACAGTTGGGTGGTGTCGTAGCCGGATTTGCATTTGTGATTGAACTTTATGGTGATGGCATGGATGGACGTAAAGCACTTGAGGGCTACGATGTCTATGCAATGACACGCATGAGTGATAAATAATCGAGTCGAAGAGAAATCTTCGGCTTTTTGGAAATAGGGAGGTGAGAATATGGCTGAACGTAAAAATCCTAGTGTTGATGACGTGATGAATGAAGCACGTACGTATATTCATGATCCAAATAGCTTAGCTTTGATTGAAAGAGCTGCTTCATACGCTGCAGGTAAACATGCTGGCATGTTTCGGAAGAGTGGCGATCCATATTTTGTACACCTCATTAATGTCGCATATATTCTTGCGACTCTAAGAGTTGGACCAACTACAATATCTGCTGGTTTTTTGCATGATGTCATCGAAGATTGTAACGTGACACGTGAAGAGCTAGCAGAGGAGTTTACTGATGAAATCGCAAGTCTAGTAGAGGCTGTTACCAAGATTGGTAATCTAAACTTCAAGGGCAAGGATGATCCAGAGTATCAAGCTGCTAACCATCGTAAGATATTCATCGCGATGGCAAAGGATATCCGTGTCATCATCATTAAACTTGTTGATCGTCTACATAATATGCGTACACTGGACTTTCAACCAGAAGCTTCCCAGAAAAGGATTGCGGCTGAGACCTTGGATGTGTACGCCCCGATTGCCCATCGTCTAGGTATTAGTGCAATCAAGAATGAATTGGAAGATCTATGTTTCTATTACTTGATGCCTGAGGAGTATTATCATATTGCTCATCTTGTAGAAACAAAGAAAGCAGAAAGAGATGCTTCTGTTAATAAGATGATTGCGGATATCTCCACAATCCTAACAAAGCACAATATTAAATTCCGTATCTTTGGTCGCTCAAAACACTTGTATTCCATCTATAAGAAGATGGTGAATAAACATAAGCGTTTTGATGAGATACTAGATCTATTAGCGATTCGTATCATCACCAAAACAGAACTAAACTGTTATGAAACATTGGGTTATATACATGCAATCTATAAACCAATACCAGGCAGATTAAAAGATTATATCGCTGTACCAAAGCCAAACATGTACCAATCCTTACATACAACGATACTAGGTGAGGATGCTAGGATATTCGAAGTACAGATACGTACAGAGGATATGGATGCGATTGCCGAGCGAGGTATTGCGGCACACTGGCGTTATAAAGAAGGTACACGTTATGATGCCAAGGTTGAACAAAAAGAGATTGAAGATAAACTATCATGGTTTAAAGACTTCGCTACCTATAGTGAAACCGAGGCCAACACTTCCGCAACAGACTACATGGAACTGTTACAAAAAGATGTCTTTGAAGCCAATGTCTATGTCATGACACCAAAGGGTAGAGTTATCGATTTACCAGCAGGTGCTACACCAATCGACTTTGCATATCGTATTCATACAGATGTAGGGCACACCATGGTTGGTGCGATTGTCAACGACGCGATTGTTCCATTGAATACAGAGTTACATACAGGAGATGTTGTCAATATCAAGACACTGAAGGGAACAGGCCCATCTGAGGACTGGCTCAAGATTGTTAAGACAGCACAAGCTAGAAATAAGATACGCGCCTACTTCTTAAAGAAAGAATCAGAAAAGCGCGAAGAGAAGATTGCTGAAGGAGAAAAATCACTGACAGATGAATTACGTAAGCGTGGTTTTGATCCAAAAGAATACATGGAACGCAAGAAGATAGATAATATCACATCAGGTTTCCAAGTATCCAACTACAATGAGTTGATGTATGGCATTGCGGTTAAGTCCATCAACGTTGGATTATGTGCAGAAAGACTAACTAACGTCAAACAACGTGTAAGTGAAGATGAAACTCTATCACGCGTATTAAACAAAGAGACAGTACACCGTGTATCCAAGTCAGGGCTTGTCATTCCTGGTATTGACTCAATGAAGATGTCATTGGCACATTGTTGTCTACCAGTATATGGCGATGAAATCATCGGTTATATCACACGAAGTGAGGGCGTCAAAGTCCATCGTACAGATTGCCCTAACATCAAAAATGAGAAGTCAAAACTGATTAAAGTACATTGGGATGAAGGAGATGCTGATCGTCTCTATGACTGCGATTTGAGTATCATCTCAAACGATCGCCCACACTTACTCACAGATATTGTCAATACAATATCCCAGTGCAAAGTTCAATTAGAATCGATCAACACAAACGTCAATCACGAAACATTAACATCCACTGTAAAAGTTTCCATTCGTCTACGTAATATCGAGCAGATGGATAACGTCATCGCCAATATACGTAAGGTTGAATCAGTGCTCAGTGTTGATCGAACAACACACTAGAACTTGTATTACATCAGTGAAAACGTTATAATACAGCTACATTCAATGAAAGAGAATACTTGTAAGGAAGCGGTTTAGCGACAATGGTTTGGTGCAAGCATTGACGACGAATTACAACTGACACTCTTGAGAAGATACCTGAAACATATAGTAGGGATATCCGTATTCCGCGTTAAGGATAAAGTCGCATGAGGAATCATGAACTAAGGTGGTACCGCGCAATAGCGTCCTTGGATTAGGGACGCTTTTATTATTTGTATAAAGGAGGATAAGATGAGTTATCAAACACCAAAAGGAACATATGATATTTTGCCAGAAGACGTACACCGTTGGCACGCTGTAGAGAATATCATTCATAACACAACAAAAAAATATCGCTATAAAGAAATACGTACACCATACTTTGAGGAAACAAAAGTCTTCAAACGTGAAAACGACTCTAGTGATATGGTAAACAAAGAAATGTATAGCTTTGAGATGGGTTCCAACTCCTATACATTACGACCAGAGGGAACAGCAGGTGTCATCCGCGCGTTTGACCAACACAAACTCTATGGTTCCATGGAAATGCCAGGTCGCTTCTACTACATGGGTGCCATGTTCCGCCATGAACGCCCACAAAAGGGAAGACAAAGACAGTTTACCCAATTTGGCGTAGAAAACATTGGCGCAAAATCCCCAGAGTTAGACGCAGAAACGATTGCTTTAGGTTACGATATCGTCAAACAACTTGGTATCTCTAGTATTAAGGTATGTATCAACACCTTGGGTGATGACGCTTCAAGAAGCGCTTACCGTACTGCACTCAAAGAATATTTCCAACCACACTTACACGATTTATGTTCAGATTGTCATCGTCGTTATGAACAAAATCCATTGCGTATCTTAGACTGTAAAGTCGATCATGATAAAGAAATCATGCATACGGCACCACGTCTGGTGGATTATCTTAATGAAGAATCTCGTACATACTTTGATAAAGTACTAGCTAGCCTTGATGCTTTAGGCATTCCATATGAGGTAGATGATCGACTTGTCAGAGGGCTAGACTACTACACACATACGGTCTTTGAAGTTGTATCGACAAGACCAGATAGCGGTGCACAGGCAACCATCTTTGCGGGTGGTAGATACGATCACTTCGTTGAATATTATGGCGGACCAGATATGTCAGGTATTGGTTTTGCGATTGGTATGGAAAGACTCATTTCACTTGCACAAGAAGAGGGATATGACTTTGGTGATGAGAATGTCTGCGATGTGTATGTAATTGGATTAGGGGATGTAGGTACACATGTACTCAAGACCCTACAAGATTTACGTAATGCTGGATACATCGCAGAAGGAAACCTTGTACAACGTTCCTTGAAAGCACAGTTTAAGAGTGTCGATCGCAATCATGCCAAGTATGTCGTGATTCTTGGTGAAGATGAAGTCAAAAACAATACCATGAATCTCAAGAATACAATCACAAAAGAACAGATTACGATCGATACAAACACACTGATCGATACATTAAAGAAGTGGGAGAATAAATAATGGAAAGAACACATGAAAATGGAACCCTACGCCTAGAACATGTTGACCAAAAAGTAACGCTTGTAGGATGGGTTAGCAAGCGTAGAAACCTAGGATCACTTGTCTTTATCGACTTGCGAGACCGCAGTGGTATCGTACAGCTTACCTTCGATGAGACAATCGCAGATGAAATCAAAAATGTACGTAACGAATACATCTTGCAAGTCGAGGGAACAGTAGAAAAAAGAAAAGACGCAAACCCAAAGATTGCGACTGGTGAAATTGAAATCCATGTAGAAAAAGTAAACATTGTTAACAGTGCTGAAACAGCACCGATCACAATCGCTGATGATACTGACACAAATGAAGATACACGTTTAAAGTATCGCTACCTAGACTTAAGACGTTCTGTATTACAGAAGAATTTAATCCTACGTCATAAGGTATGCATGGTAGCTAGAAACGTGTTAGATAAACAAGGATTTGTTGAGGTAGAAACACCAATCCTAGCGAGAAGTACACCAGAAGGTGCACGTGATTATCTTGTGCCTTCTCGTATCTACAACGGAAAATTCTGGGCATTACCACAATCCCCACAGATCTATAAACAGCTACTTATGATTGGAGGAATGGAGAAATACTTCCAGATTGCTAGATGTTTCCGTGATGAAGACTTACGTGCAGACCGCCAACCAGAATTCACGCAGATCGATATTGAGATGAGTTTTGGGGATGAGGATACAATCTTTGGTGTTGTTGAAAATCTTATGCAAAACATCTTCCGAGAAACAATCGATTACAAACTAGAAGATCACTTTGTACGTATTCCTTGGGCGGAGTGCATGGCACGCTTTGGTAGTGATAAGCCAGATATGCGTTTTGGCAATGAGATTGTTGATATTACAGATATCTTTGCAAATACTGAATTTCAAGTATTCAAGAACACCATCGCAGATGGTGGTATCATCAACTGTATCAAGTTTGAAAATGCGGCAGATCAATACAGCCGTAAGGGACTAGACCAACTACAGGACTTTGTAAAACAAGGATTCAAAGCAAAAGCACTTGCATACCTCAAGATGGAAAAGGGAACACTATCAGGTTCTATTGCCAAGGTATTAAGTGATCAAGAAAAAGAAGCCTTGGCAACCAAGCTAAACCTAGAGGATAATGATTTGGTACTTGTCATTGGTGATAAAGCTAAGATTGTACAATCTTCTTTAGGCGCTTTACGCGTACGTTTAGCACATGAGCTAAAGCGTATCCCTGAAAAACCAACCTATAAATTCTTGTGGGTAACAGACTTCCCGATGTTTGAATACAGTGAAGAAGAGGGACGTTGGGTAGCTGCTCACCATCCATTTACTGCACCAAAACAAGAGGATGTTGATAAGCTATTTACCGATCCTGCTCATGTATCATCACGTGCGTATGACCTTGTGTTAAATGGATACGAACTACTATCAGGTTCGATTCGTATCCACAATCAAGACCTACAGGCAAAAGTCTTTGAAGCAATTGGCTTAAGCTTTGAGCAAGCAAAGAAACGCTTTGGTTTCTTCCTAGATTCATTCCGTTATGGAACACCTCCACATGGTGGTGTTGGTATTGGTCTTGAACGTTTAATCATGGTATTAGCTGGAACAGATAATATCCGTGATGTTGTAGCATTCCCAACAACAAATAGTTCATTCGACTTGATGAGTGAAGCACCAAATGTTGTCGATAACAAGCAATTAGAAGTGCTTGGTATCGAGATTTCTAAACAGGAACAAGAAAAATAAAAGTGTCAAGACTAGTCTTTCGAGAAAGGGATGTTATAATACATCTTGTCGGAGGGAACATATTTTTCCTACACTTTGATATAAGGGAATTCTGACTTTGTATGATGGAGTGAAAACTCGTTACGAGCGAGGATCCAGAAGTTATACTAAGAATACCCACCTCTACTTAAGAGGGAACTATATCAACCTTCGACTTATAACTCATGATTACCGGCATCTGCCGGTTTTCTTTTATCTTGCAAGCATGTATAAAACAAGATAAAATAACAGAGTACATGAAGAATAGGTGGTGTAATTTATGGAATTTTGGAGTTCATTAGGATTCTTTATTGTCGGTGGATTGATCGGTGCTGTCATCGCTTTCTTCTTAACTAGAAGATATTTCGAGAAGCAACTAAAAGAGAATCCTCCAATCAATGAGAAGATGGTACGTGCTATGTTTATGCAGATGGGACGTAAACCAAGTGAAGCACAGATTCGTGCTGTGATGAAATCTATGAATCAATAAGAAGTCGCTTGACTTCTTTTTTTATGAAAAGAATGAAACATTGTTAGTGAATTGACAAAATAACAAATATTTTATTTCAAAAAAGTTGTGAAGAATCCATTGTTTTGGGCAAAATTCCTGTTTTTTCAGTGCGATTAAGCTTATAATTATTAGAGGTATTATGAAGGAGGACATATGAGTACTGAAAACAAAAAGGTTTTCGAAGCTATGGATGGTAATACCGCAACTGCCCACGCCGCGTATGCTTTTACGGAAGTAGCCGGTATTTATCCAATTACACCGTCATCACCAATGGCGGAGAATGTAGACGCATGGTCAACAGCTGGTCGTAAGAACGTGTTTGGTGATCGTGTAAAGGTTGTTGAGATGCAATCAGAAGGTGGTGCTGCTGGAGCTATCCACGGTGCATTACAAGCTGGTTCTTTAGCTACTACATTTACAGCTTCACAGGGTCTATTATTGATGATCCCAAATATTTACAAACTAAAGGGTGAGATGTTGCCAGGTGTTATCCATGTCGCAGCTCGTACTTTAGCTACACACACATTAAGTATTTTCGGTGATCACTCTGACGTATATGCTTGTCGTCAAACAGGTATTGTTCAGATGTGTTCCCACTCCGTACAGGACTGTATGGATTTAGCTGGTGTTGCCCACTTGGTCGCTATTGATCAACGTGTACCAGTAATGCATTTCTTTGATGGATTCCGTACATCACACGAAATCGATAAGATTGAAGTAATGGATTATGACTTCTTAAGAAGCTTAATCAACCAAGATAAATTGGAAGAGTTCCGTGCATTAGCATTGAACCCACATTCAAATCCAGTTGTTCGTGGTGGTACACAGAATGACGATATCTTCTTCCAAGCAGCAGAAGCACAGAATACGCACTTTGCGAATATTCCTGCAGTCGTTGCTGAATACATGAAGAAGATCTCTGAGCATACTGGTCGTCATTATGCACCATTTACATATGTAGGTGCACCAGATGCTGAACGTATTATCATTGCGATGGGTTCTGTAACTGACACAATTACAGAAACAATTAACACACTTGTAAAACGTGGAGAGAAAGTCGGTTTGATTAAGGTTTACTTATATCGTCCATTCTCTGTTGAGTACTTAGAATCAGTACTTCCATCTACAGTTAAGAAGATTGCTGTATTGGATCGTTCTAAGGAACAAGGTGCACGTGAACCATTATTCTTAGATGTTGTTTATGCACTACGCCATCACAAGGATCTAACAATCATCGGTGGTCGTTATGGACTATCTTCCAAGGATACAAACCCTTCACACATCAACGGTCTATTTGAAGAGTTGAAGAAGGAAAATCCAAAGGAAGAGTTCACAATTGGTATTGAAGATGATGTTACAAACTTATCCATTGAACCAGTTGATATTACAGTTGATGCTGATTACACTTCATGCTTATTCTATGGTTTAGGTTCAGATGGTACAGTCGGTGCTAACAAGTCTACAGTTAAGATTATCGGTAATAACACAGACCTATATTCACAAGCATACTTTGCTTATGACTCAAAGAAGTCTGGTGGTGTTACACGTTCTCATTTAAGATTTGGTAAGAGTCCAATTCATAGTCCATACTATATCGATAAGGCAGACTTTATCTCATGTTCACTGGATAGCTATTGCTTCCAATTCGATATGATTCGTGACTTGAAACCAGGCGGAACATTCTTGTTAAATACAACAATCCCAGCTGATGAAATTGAAAACAGACTTCCAAACCGTATCCTTGCAAGACTTGCAAGAAGAAATGCGAAGTTCTATATCATCAACGCTACAAAGATTGCCCAAGATACAGGAATGGGACGTTTCACAAACACAATCTTACAGGCAGCTTTCTTCCGCTTAAATGAGCAGATTATGCCATATAGCCAATCACTCGAACTCATGAAGGATTCTGCACGTCATACATATGCTCGTAAGGGACAAGACGTTGTAGATAAGAACATCAAGGCAATTGAAACAGGTGCTTCTGGAATCGTTGAAGTTACAGTGAAACCAGAATGGGCTGATTTACAGTTCAACAAGTCACTATTAGGCAACACAGGTGATGAGTACTTCGACAAGCACGTTACAGCAATCAACCACCTAGAAGGTTATGATATGCCAGTATCTTCATTCTTGAAGTATGGTGTAACAGATGGAACATTGAATCCAAACGTTGCTTACAAGGAAAAGAGAACAATCGCTTCTCTTGTACCTGAGTGGGATGCTCAGAAGTGTATTGAATGTGGTAAGTGCGGATTTGCATGTCCACACGCTACAATTCGTTCCTTCTTACTAGATGAAAACGAAGTTAGCCAAGCACAGAAGATTGCGGATGAAAACAAGGTTGAACTAACATTGAAGGATCCATCTCCTGCTTATAAGGGAGCTAAGGAAGCTAACCTTAAGTTCAGAATTCAAGTATCTACAGAAAACTGCGTAGGTTGTGGTGTATGTATTACAGTATGTCCTACAAAGGCTCTATCTGCTGCAGATGTTAAGACACAAATGGGACAAGAACCAGTTGCGGATTACCTATACAAGCACACAAGATACAAGAGTGAATTCGCTAATACAGCAACAGAAGGTGGCGTATCACTATTGATGCCATACTTTGAAGTATCAGGTAGCTGTCCTGGATGTGGTGAGGCTCCATACTATCGTTTAGCTTCACAATTATTCGGTAAGGACATGTTGATTGCTAACGCAACAGGATGTTCTATGATTTACTGCTCTGCTACACCTACAAACCCATTCGTAACAGATGGAGATGGTGATGGTGTTGCTTGGGCAAACTCACTATTTGAGGATAACGCAGAATATGGTTATGGTATGGCAATTGCACAATCTTACAAGAGTGCAAGAATCCTCAAGATTATGGAAGACAATATGGACAAGGTTGAGCCAGAATTAAAGGCAAGCTTTGAAAGCTATATTGCGGCTAACGATGATCGTGATGTACAAAGAGGTATCGTTGGTAAGTTAATCGAACAAGTGAAGGCTTCTGCTAACGCTGATGTGAAGGAACTATTGAAACTTGAAAGAGACCTAGTCTCCAAGTCAGTTTGGATTATCGGTGGTGATGGATGGGCATACGATATCGGATATGGTGGACTTGACCATATCATGGCTAACAACCTAGATGTAAACGTATTAGTACTTGATACTGAGGTTTACTCAAATACAGGTGGACAGTCATCTAAATCATCACAAGCTTCCTCAATTGCGAAGTTCGCAGCTGGTGGTAAGCAAGGTGCGAAGAAGGATATTGGTCAGATCTTCATGGAATACGGAACAGCATATGTTGCACAAGTATCCATGGGTGCTAACCAAGCACAGACAATCAAAGCCTTCAAAGAAGCTGAAAGCTACAAGGGACCATCAATCATCATCGCTTACTCACCATGCTTAGAGCACGGTATTAAGGGTGGTCTAGTCAATATGCCAAACGTTCAAAAGAACGCAGTTGCATGTGGTTACACAGTCCTATATCGTTTCGATCCAAGACTCGAAAAACCATTACAGATTGACTCACGTACACCAGACTTCAGCAAGTTCAATGACTTCTTACTCAATGAAGCACGTTACTTCAACTTACCTAAGGTATTAGGTCAAGAGGCTGCTGACAAGCTATTTGAGAAAGCACGTCTAGACGCTGAAAAACGTTATAACAGACTCTTATTCAAGAAGAGAGTACAAGACGAAGAAGCTGGTAAATAGTCTATAAACAAAAGATGTCTACTCACAAGTTACATACTTGTAGGGTAGGCATCTTTTTTACTTTGATGAGTACTCTGTTAAAAGGAATGAATCTATAATTGTTTCTTGATTTTACACCTACAGCATTGAACACACATACTTTGTGTACTATACTTTGTTTAGAGTTTTCGGATATAATTCGAAGGAAAACATTATCAATACATAAAATTAGATTAAAAATAAAAACTCTCCGAAGAGAGTAATTATCACACAATGTGATTTCGCAATGCGATAATTTCGCTAAAAGCTTATTTGAACTTACTATGTAAATTATCTTACTGGTATAAGACAATTAAATAATACAAAAAACTGTAACAAAGTCAATATACAAAAGGGAGAAAATCATGAAAGTTTTAAAACAGAATGGAAACAACAAGGTAGCAGGCGATTATTATTTAGGCCTAGATGTAGGCTCAAACTCTGCAGGTTGGGCAGTTACTGATACTGAATACAACGTGCAGAAATTTAAAGGAAAATCAATGTGGGGAGCACGATTATTTGAAGAGGCTTCAACCGCAAAAGATCGTAGAACTCACAGAAGTGAGCGTAGACGTATTGCAAGAAGAAAGCAAAGATTATTGTTATTAGACTCCATATTTGAAAAAGAAATTACAAAAATTGATCCTAATTTCTTTGCACGTATGCAAGAGAGTAATCTTTGGGCAGATGATAAAACAGTAACAGATAAATTTTTACTATTTAACGATAAAGGATATACAGATAAAGACTATTTAAAACAATATCCATCAATCTACCATCTAAGAGCAGATTTAATTCATAATCCTGAAAAACACGATATTAGATTGGTATATTTAGCTTTACATCACCTAATCAAATATAGAGGACACTTTGTCTATGCAAATGCAAAGAGCGAGAATGGAATTGATTTAGATGAATCGATTAATAAATTAACAGAATGGCTCATTGGTAATGAAATTACTTTTGAACCTGCTGATTATGCTAAGTTTAAAGAAGTCCTTATCGATGCAAGCTTAAAAATAAGTTTGAAAAAAATTGAACTGAAGAAGGCGTTTGGCAAAATTGATGATTCTAGCAGAATCAGTATAAAGACACTTCTTGAGCTACTTTCAGGTGCAAAAAAGAGAGTGAAAGATCTAATTGAAGGTATCGAACTGGATGATGAAAAGTTATCAATTTGTTTTAATGATGATTTAGATGAAAAACTAGATGAATTATCAAGTGTATTAGGTGATGATATAGAACTTATCCTAATTTTAAAGGAAGTATTTGATGTTGCAAAATTAAAAGCTTCATTAGGAGAGCATAAGTATATATCAGATGCTAAGATTGACTTATTTGAAAAAAACAAGAAAGATCTGAAACAATTAAAGCAATTTATAAAAGAATATCATCCAGAAGACTACAAGAAGGTGTTTAACCTGTGTGATGATAAAAACTTTAAGTGCAATTATGCAGTATATTCGAAGTACAAAAATAACGAAACATGCAAGCAAGAAGAATTCTGTAAATTTTTGAAGGGTAGATACCTAGAAGATTTGAAAAAAACTAATAATAATGAATATATTCGGATCGCTGAAGAGATAGAGGCAGGTACGTTCTTAACAAAACTTCGTACTAGCGAAAATAGTATCATCCCATATCAAATACATAAGATTGAACTAGAAGCAATTCTAGAAAATGCATCAAAATATTTAGAATTCTTAAATGAAGAAACAGATAATTTAACATATGCAGATAAAATCAAATCAATCTTTACTTTTAAGTTGCCATACTATATAGGTCCGTTAAATAAGAAGTCAGAGTGGTCATGGGTTATTAGAAAAGATGAAAAAATATATCCTTGGAACTACAAAGATGTAATTGATGTAGATAAGACAGCACAAGAATTTATGGATCGACTAAAGAACAGATGCTCTTATACCAATGATCCTGTACTACCTATGGATTCATTGCTCTATAGCAGATATAGCGTTTTAAATGAGATTAATCCACTGAAGGTAAATGGGAAATCTATCCCAGTCGAAGTAAAACAGAGTATCTATATAGACTTATTTGAAAACAGTAAGAAGAAAGTTACTAAGAAGTCTATATATACATACTTATTAAAGAATGGTCACATCCAAAGAGATGATCAGATATCTGGAGTCGATAATGAACTAACTTCAAACTTAAAATCTTTCCATGATTTTAAGATGATCATAGATTCCAATAAATGTACGATGGATGGTATTGAAAACATCATTCATGCGATTCTTGTGTATTCAGATGATAGAAAGATGCTTTCTAAATGGCTAAAAAATAATATAAAGACATTAGAAGAGAAAGATATTAAATATCTTTCTAAACTAACATATAAGAAATGGGGTCGTTTTTCTAAAACATTCCTAACTGAAATATATTCTATTAATCCAGAAGATGGTGAGGCAATAAATATTATTGATGCACTCTGGAATACTAACTACACAATTATGGAATTACTAAATAAAAAAGAATTCCACTTTTCAGAATGCCTCCAGGAATATAGAGATGAAATGTATGCGGAAAGAGAAAGTATACATGATGCCTTAGATGATATGTATGTTTCGCCATCGGCTAAACGTTCGATATGGCAAACACTGCGTATCGTTGATGAAATAGTAGATATTAAAAAATCTGCACCAAAGAAAATCTTTATTGAAATGGCTAGAGACAGTAGTAAAGCAATGAAGGGGAAGAGAACCCAAAGTCGCAAAGAGAGCTTGCTAAAACTCTATGAGGCATGTAAAAAAGATTCGATAGATTTATATGATAAATCTCTGCATGAAAAACTAAAGAATGAAACAGATACTAATTTGCGTAGAGATAAACTATATCTGTACTATACTCAAATGGGTCGCAGTATGTATACAGGTAAAATAATTAATTTCGACCTTATGATGAAAGACAATCTCTTATATGATATTGATCATATTTATCCAAGATCAAAAATTAAAGATGATAGCATTACTAATAGAGTATTGGTTGAAAAAACAATTAATGAAAATGATAAAAAGGATATATATCCAATCGATGAGTCAACTCGAATGAAGATGACACCATTCTGGAAAATCTTGAAAGATAAAAATCTAATTAATGATGAAAAATATAAGAGATTGACTCGTAACTTTGAATTAACAGAAGAAGAACTATCATCATTTGTTGCTAGACAATTAAATGTCACACAACAGTCTACAAAAGCACTCGCAACATTACTATCGACTATCTATCCAACAACGAAAATAGTATATTCGAAAGCAGGAAATGTCAGTGAGTTTAGACATGGCTTTGATTTAATTAAGTGCAGAGAAATCAATGATTTACACCACGCTTATGATGCATATTTAAATATCGTTGTAGGTAATGCCTATGATACAAAATTTACTGAAAAATTCTTTTTGAATATTAGAAAAGAAAAATACAGTTTAAAACAGGTATTTAACTTTAATATCAAAGGTGCTTGGCAAAAAGACATAACAATTAATACAGTTAAAAAATACTTAGCAATGTATAATCCGATTGTTACATTTGCTCCAAAAGAAGTTAAAGGAGAACTATTTGATAATAATATTAGACCTAAAGGTGAAGGACAGTTCCAAATCAAAAAAGGATTAGATATTGATAAATATGGCGGTTATAATAAAGTCTCTTGTGCATACTTTTGCGTTGTAGATAGCAAATTAAAGGGAAAAGTTATAAGAACATTATCACCAGTTTATATTAAAGATATTGAGTTGTATGAACATTCACCAGAAGAGTACTGTAGAACAATTTTAATGATGGAAGAGCCAAAAGTTATTAGACAGAAAATTCTCATGGGTTCTACATTTAATGTTGATGGAAAGAAACTTGTAATTACAGGCAGAACAAATGAAGACCGGTTATGCCATCACACTTATCAATTGGCAATTTCATATGATTTTAGTAAATATATTAAAACTATTACAAAATATCTTTCAGAATGTGAAAAGGAACCAAATTTGGAAAGAGAGATAAAACTAGAAATTAATGCTGAAAAGAATTTTGAACTATATACGGAATTTGAGAGAAAGATTACTTCAACACCATATAGTTTAGTACTTAACGCACTTAAGAAAGATATTGTTGATAATGAGCAGAAATTTGCTTCTCTTACAGTCTATGACCAATGCAAGATACTTGTTGAAATACTAAGTGCATTTAAGTGCAATCGAGTAACTTCAAATATTAAAGAATTAAATGGTAAGTCATCTGCTGGTGTTATTAAAATCTCTAGTAAGATTTCAAATTGTACTCAATTCGAACTAATTAATCAATCTATTACAGGCCTATATGAGGTTAAGTTGGATCTTTTGAAATAGTATGGGATGGAGAACTGTGGTAGTGACGAATACTGCGAAACTTGATTATAAGATGGACTACCTTGTAGTCCGGGAAGGTGATCAGGTTTCGCGTATTCACCTAAGTGAAATTTCATTAGTGATTTTAGAAACACCAGCTATCTCTCTAACAGCATATTTATTATGTGAATTGGCTAAAAATAAGATTGATATTATATTTTGTGATGAGAAACGATATCCTAATGGCAGATATATGCCATTTTATGGCTCCCATGATACTAGTAATAAAGTTAGAAAACAGTGTATATGGGATGATAACATCAAGAGATTGATTTGGAAAGATGTTGTAAAACAAAAAATACTAGGACAATTGAAAGTTCTAGAGAGATTTGAAAGACTAGATAATCCTGATAAACTCTCTCAATATATTTCAGATGTACAACTTGGTGATGAAACAAATCGAGAAGGACATGCTGCTAAGGTATATTTTAATAGTCTATTTGGAAAGGGCTTCTCTAGAGATAATAAGGAAGATCCAATTAATGCACAATTAAATTATGGTTACGGAATACTGCTTTCTATTGTTTGTCGCGAAGTAATTAAAAATGGTTATATTACGCAATTGGGCATACATCACGATAATATGTTTAATGATTTTAATCTGGCATGTGATCTAATGGAACCATTTAGACCGTTTATTGATTTAATAGTATTAGGATTGAATCATAGTGAGTTTAATACAGTGATCAAGAGAGAAATATTAGGCTTTCTAAGCAGAAAAATCATTATTAATGATCGAGAACAGTATGTGATTAATGCAATAGAAATATACGTAAAGAGTATCTTGGATGCAATTACAAATCACGATAGTAGTTTAATAAACTTTCCGGAATATGAATTTAAGACTTATGAGAGTAATTGTATTCTTTGATTTGCCAGTCACAACTGTTCAAGGTCTAAGGGCATATACAAAATTTCGTAAATTTTTAATTAAAGATGGCTTCTTTATGATGCAGGAATCGGTTTACTCAAAATTAGCACAAAATCAACTAGCAGCAAATGCATTGATATCACATATTAAGAAGAACAGTCCTGATGAAGGTTTGATCCAGATTCTAACGATTACTGAAAAGCAATATTCAAATATTGAAATGATAATTGGATCGAAGAAAGGCGATGTAATTAATGATTCTAAAAGAATTGTTGTTTTATGAAAATAGTAAATTATAAGTATTTTGATATTATAAACTTTGAACAGTCTATCCAAGTGTTAGTTGTAGAAAATTTATTGTTATTTAGAAGCATTGTTTCTAGCTTAAAATTTCAAATTAATGAAAAAGTAGGGGATTTTATATTATCTGATAAAGATGAAATACTTGACTTATCAAAGCATGCCATATTAATAACAGACATTTACAATTTAGAGTCAATTGCTAAGCAAGTTAAAACAAAAGTTCAACAAAATCTTGAGAAGAATTGTGATGAGGATGAAATATTCACAGATATATTTATAAGATTAAATGAATTAGGTGATAAATTAGTTGTCTCATCATCATATTCCTTAATTTATAAACAAGAACTATCAAAAATGGAAATCATAAAGCTACTAGATTTTCAACTTGATTATTCATATGAGACAGAAATTGAACAGTTAATTGATTATATAGATGTATTAAAGGATATCTGTAAAATTAAGTTATTTATCTTTGTTGGATTAGGTGACTATATGACAGAGGATGAGCTAATTGAGTTAGCAAAAATAGCAGATTATAAAGGGATCAAAATTCTGATGTTAGAAAGAAATAACCACGGTATTCAAGGGGAGTATCTGAATAAGAGGATAATTGATAAAGACTTATGTGTGATATAATTGGTATGCGATTCAGCATACCAATTACTATGTTGGTTATTTACATGTTCTCGACATTTGAGGTTTGAGAACTATGTAAATTATGCTGGTAGTAAAACCGAGTTGACGTCTCGAAAGTAATCAATCTTGTTTGAGAACTATGTAAATTATGCTGGTAGTAAAACAACTTATAAAACTGCTTATGAGTCTGGTTCGTTTGAGAACTATGTAAATTATGCTGGTAGTAAAACTCAATCAATGCATTATATACTAAATCTCCGTTTGAGAACTATGTAAATTATGCTGGTAGTAAAACTTGAAAACTACCAAGAATAACTTAAATCCGTTTGAGAACTATGTAAATTATGCTGGTAGTAAAACGCTGTAATGCATTTCTGACTGTATCTATGTGTTTGAGAACTATGTAAATTATGCTGGTAGTAAAACG
>JALENJ010000013.1 GCA_022767445.1 Erysipelotrichaceae bacterium
CAAATCTTTGCAAAACGATCACCAAATGTTCCACCTACAATTACAAGCACCTTGTCATTTTCATCAAAACAATTCATGACAGTCGCTTCCATTGATCCAGTGCTAGAGCAAGTCATAAATACACACTTACTACCCTTTGGCGCATGTGCAAACTCCAACATTAAACTTGCATTATCCTTCATCACTTCAGAGAACTCTGGTGTTCTAAAATACGAAACTTACTGTGCTCCCTGTCTACATACTTCATCACTCGACTGAACTGGTCCAACTGTAAAATTAATCATCTAGTATCCTCCATAAGATTACTTCTTACTTATGTTCACTATCAGCAAACACATTACTATTATTGAACACCATATTTGAAAGTGCAATTATCAATAACTCTTATTTTCAATTGATGCAGTGCTAAATAATTTTTTATTTCGAATAAATCCTTAGATACTTTCCGTCATTTCTGTCTCTGCAAATAAATCTTTTCAGTCGCTGATACATTGAGTGTTAACGTATCACCATCAAATTCATAACTGATCGTTTGATTTCCACCGGTAATCTTTCAATCTTTCCAAGTGAAAGGTAATCTATCATTTAACATCATGAATGTGCCTGTGCCATCTTCATTGAAGATGATAACCCTGTCACATCGCAGTTTTTAATCTCATCTTCTAAGATTGCAGTATTGTCCTTCTCTATTCTTGTTAAGATATATTTACCAACAATATCCGTATTCTTTGTATCTCGATTACATCCAGTAAGTACTCCAATCAACAGAATTAATGCCAAAAATTTTTTATTATTTTATTTTCCATAAACACCGTTAGTCCATATAAGTAAGAACCCAAATTTTCTATTTAAAAATTACAACTTTACTCGCCACGTAGTTAAATATTACAACAAAAATATTAGAGATAAACTTTATAATCATTGCAGGAAATAAAAGCATATCCACAAATAAAAACATTACAGCTAAATCAATTATTCCAGAAATAAATCTAGCTCCAAAAAATGTTGCTATTTCACGCACAAGCACTTTTTTACCAAAGGAACGGCTCTCAAAAACCCACAACTTATTTGTTATATATGCAAATAACACTGAAATAATCCAAGAAAAAATCGTAGATAATACATTTGGAAAATCCAGAGAGATATAAAACATCCAATACGTCACAATATTGATTATTGTTGTACATATACCAAAAAATAAATACATTAAAATTGATTTATATTTTTCTAGCATATTTTTCATAATCCTGTTTTCCACTCCGACTAATGTCACCAGTATTTTTGAGTTTAAAACTATTCTGCTTTAGGCTAGTCATTTTGGCAATAGATTGATTGATAAAATCAATTAAATCGAACAATCCTAACGATCCAACCATGATAAATACTGGGATATAGGTGTACAAATATCTTGCCCGTGCCTCAAACAACATTTCAAACAAAAATAGACCGAGAAGAGACAAATACATAACACTATGATCATCCTCATCATTTTTCTTTAATGATATGGCTTTAATCACCATCAATAATATGCAAGCTGTCCAGATGGTTTGTTGAGTAGTTTTTATAATATGATAGTGATTTCCTACTTCCATTTCATAATCTCCATTGTATACAAAGCTTCTCAAAAATAATGATAACTTATTATCAGTTGGAAATACTTCTCGATAGAAGCCCCCTTCAAATCCCCATGCAAAAGTTCCATCATTAAAAATACTAAGAGCTTTCTTTTGCATAATTTTAGCTACTCTCTTTGGCCCATATTGTTGTAATCGATCACTCAATCGAATAAGAATTGCATCCTTTTTCTCTTTTACACCATAATAAGATAATGTGTATTTCACATCATAAACATTATATCCACCATTTGCTTCTTCATTAAACCCCATCATTAGAAAGTGATATATTGGTGTTTCTAAATTAGGGTCAATTTTATATCCCATTCTTTCTGGAAGATGTTTATATGTAAAAGAAGAAACGAGAGATACAACTATCACAAGCGATATGACTCCAAAATTACTCTTCAGTTTTTTCAACTTCTCCGGTCTCAATATAAACTTAATCAACTCAATTATTACAATGGCAATAAACACTATAAAAATCTGTGGTTTAATACGATAACCCCAGTAACTTAATAAAACAATCAATGTCCACACTATATATTTATTAAATCTATATCTATTTAAATAAATCCATAAAATCAGTGTAGGGAAAATCAAACCCATTGAATCTGAATAAGCTATACCTGTCCAACCAGAGAATACAATTAATACAACATAAATGCCAAATCCGAACCACGCAATCGCAAATGATTTTTTTAGATCATAAATGATATGGAATAGTAAATATGCTGTAATCGTACAGAGAATGCTTTGCACAATTGTTAGACCAAATACAGCATATCTATAATCTAATATGCCTATAAATTTTTCTAATTTCATGACTGTCGCAAATATATAGGTCACCAGTATATTATTCGGATACAAAGAATAGTAATACTGATTTAATTGATCTATTTTGAAGTCTCTCAAAAGATACGAATCCGTCAAGATAATATTTGAATCCCAACCTGTCAAGAAAAAAGTATTCTTAAGTAATATAATTTGAAAAATAAAAAAGAAAAATAACACTATTAAAAAAATTCTTTTATGGTTGAAGTGTATATCCAATTGTTTTATCAAAAAATAAAATAAAATGACTAATGCGATGAATACAACAGCACTGATAAATATTCCTTTAGAAGATAAATCTGTTGTTACTTTACAGTAATACTCAAAATGACTGTAAAAGACATTATTAATGATGACAAACAAGAATACAATCAAAAAAAATATTGAAATTATTTTTTGAAATGTCTTTTCCATACTATATTTCATTCTCCCATGTTCGTTCACTAATAATATACCGTGGCCGTTTTTTCACTTCCAAATATACTTTGCCTACATATTCCCCAATCACCCCAAGGGAAATCAACTGCACGCCTCCCAAGAAGCACATGATTGCCAGTGTACTTGACCACCCAGCAATAGTTGTACCTAGAAAACGCGATACAATAGCCCATACTACACCAATAAAACTAATAAGCGATACGATTAATCCAAAATATGTAATTAATCGAATTGGCTTAGTACTTAAACTAGTGATACCATCAAAAGCTAGAGCAATCATCTTTGATAATGGATAATGTGATTCTCCCGCAATACGTATATGCCTTTCATAAAGAACTGAAGTACTCTTAAACCCAACCAACGGAAACATTCCACGTAAGAATAGATTTACTTCTTTAAAATTTGCGAATTCATTTAAAACTCGTGAGGATACTAATCTATAATCCGCATGATTATAAATCACTTCAGCACCCATGTAATTTAAAAGCTTATAAAATGACTGAGCTGTGATTCTTTTAAAAAATGTATCTGTTTCTCTTGAACTTCTAACACCATATACAATTTCACAGCCATCATGATATGCATCTACCATCTTTTCCATGGCTGTAATATCATCCTGGCCATCACAGTCAATCGAGATCGTTATGTCCGCACAATCTTTTGCTTCCATTAATCCCGCTAATACAGTATTCTGATGTCCCCTATTTCTACTTTGTGAAATTCCAATAAAATGCTGATCACTCTTCGATAAATCTTTAATAATCTGCCAAGTATTATCTTTACTCCCATCATTTACAAATAAGATGCGGCTATCATCACTAATCTTATTCTTTTCAATTAGTTTTATTAATTCTTCTAAAAATAATTTAGAAGTAATTGGTAATACTTCCTGCTCATTATAGCAAGGAATAATGATATACAATTTTTCTTTCATAATATCCCTCAAACTGCCTCTAGATTTTTATAGCACACAATAATAATATCTATTCATTTAGTACATTTTATCGGTTTTTCACACTTTTGAAAAGTGATAATTTCCGGGTGTTTTACAGTTGTAATTTAACAAGATAATTCGTAAGTCCTTTATTGATGGTATATTCCATCTTTTTTAATATCAAATTTTTTGTAATTTTATGTAGTGCGGTGGTGTGTTTTGTGCTTAAATTTTGATAGAGGGGATCTTGTATGTTCTTACATGTACTTAAAGATAGACAATACAAAAGACTCTACATCCGCCATTCCGTTCGTAAAGCTGATGGTATTCGTTCCGAGAATGTCAAAAGCCTTGGACGTGTTGACTCACTCATGAAGGAAATGAACTTTTCAAGAGAGCAGGTATTAGAGTGGGCTCAAAAACAGGTAGACCAATTGAATAACACCCCTTTCTCTAAGCCTGTACTGTTATCATTGTCTCCAGACAAAAAGATAGCCATGGATGAACAGCGTTCGTTTCATGCAGGATATTTATTCTTACAATCTATCTATTACGGATTAAAGATGAAGGACATCTTTCGGACCATATCTTCACATGAAAAATTTGATTTTGATATTGATGCGATATGTTCAGACCTTGTGTATGCACGCATACTAGAACCTGGTAGTAAGCTTTCATCATACAAGACAGCAGCTTCCTTTCTAGAGAAACCAAAGTATGCATTGCATGATGTCTATCGTGCATTAGGAACCTTGTCCAAACAGATGGATCGCATATTGGCAGAAGTGTATAAGAACAGCAATCATATTCTAAAGAGAAATAATAGTGTTTTATATTACGACTGTACGAATTATTACTTTGAGATTGAAGAAGAGGACGACTTCAGACAATATGGCAAGAGTAAAGAACATCGTCCCAACCCTATCGTACAAATGGGACTGTTTATGGATGGCGATGGCATTCCGCTAATATTCGACTTATTTGAAGGAGCGAGCAATGAGCAACCATCTATGAAACCTCTTGAGCAGAAGATCATACGAGATTTTGGTTTCCAAAGATTCGTTGTATGTACAGATGGTGGACTGGGATCAGAAAGCAATCGACTATTCAATGATATTAACGGACGTGCATTTATTTGTACGTAATCGCTCAAGAAGCTAAACCGTAAGGATCGTGAGGAAGCGATGTCAAACCAAAGATGGAAACGTCTAAGAGATGGAGCGAGTGTTGATATCGAAGAGATACAAAAAGAACCATACAAGCATATTGATGACATTTACTACAAAGAAGAGCCATATGGCACGAAGAAAGTAGCTGGACAGTTGATGATTGTCACCTATTCACCAAGATATGCAATGTATCAAAAAGAGATACGAAATTCACAGATAGCACGTGCAGAGAATATGGTAAGTAAAGGTTCTATCCAAAAACAAAAAAGAAACCCAAACAATCCAGCAAGATTTGTAAAGGTCACAGCCATCACATCAGATGGAGAAGTCGCATCAAAAGAGCACTATGCGATTGATCAAGACAAGATTGATAGTGAAGCAATGTACGATGGATTCTATGCCATATGTACTGACCTAGTAAATGACAAGATAGAAGACATACTTGCGGTCAGCGAAGGAAGATGGAAGATAGAGGAATCATTCCGTATTATGAAGACAGATTTCGAAGCAAGACCTGTATATGTCAGAAAGAAGGACAGCATTCGTGCACACTTCTTGATATGTTATCTAGCTCTACTAATCTTACGTATTCTAGAGAAGAAGCTAGATTCAGAGCATACAACCTCAGAGTTGATATCTACATTACGAGAATACAAACTATTGAAGGTAAACGGTCAAGGATACATACCAGAATATAAACGAACAAAGATAACAGATCATCTACACAAAGAATTTGGATTTCATACAGACACAGAGATTGTGCCAACAGGAGTAATGAGAAAAATCATAGCTGATACGAAAAAATAGAGTCCCACACTACGCCGTTTAACAAAGCAAAATGCCAGAAACCCTTTATTCATCGAGGTTACTGGCATTTCTTTGGTTTATAAATGTCAAAGACGGAAGAATAGCTTGTTTATTATATGTTGTTCGTTCCAACAATATACCAGTGATTGAATGCGCATACAATAGCGATAAATACTGTGTTTTTCGTATAAATGAAAAAGAGTAAGCTATTACTAGTCTTACTCAATGCTTGCTTGATTATTAAGATTTACTTAAAAATGTACTATTATAAAATGCAATTATGCATGTGTCTTATTTTTTACATGCGTGTATGTGTAATATATGTAAAAAATATGACTACTTATCTCTTGTTAACTCCATCTTTTCCGTAGCAGAAATGATGAGAGTTAATGTATCCCCATCTAATTCATAACTGATGGTTTGATTACCTGCAGTTAACTTACCATCCTTCCAAGTAAAGTCCAACTTCTCATTGATCATGACAAAACTACCAGTACCATCGTCACTAAAGACAATATAGCCACCAATATCACCATTTTGAAGTTCATCTTCTAAGATAGGTTGATTATCCGTAATGATCTTTGTCAAAGTGTAATGACCTACGGTTTTCTCAGCTAAACTCTTCTTTCCACATCCAACAAGGAATAACGATACAATAAATATCGTAAGTATATATTTGATTTGTTTTTTCATGTCTCTATGTTATCACATGGCTGACCATGAAAAAAGAGTACCTAAGTACTCTTCTATGCAATGTTATTTACAACCATCTCTTCGTATTGGCGTGTGTATAGCTCATAGTAGTAACCTCTTTGTTTCATCAGTTCACTATGCTTACCACGCTCAACAATCTTACCATCACGTACAACTAGAATGACATCCGCATTGACGATGGTTGATAGACGGTGTGCTATGACAAAGGATGTTCTTCCTTTGATGACCACATCAATCGCATCTTGGATTGCCTTCTCTGTCAGTGTATCAATAGAGGCAGTCGCTTCATCTAACACCAATAGACGAGGATCCGCAAGGATCGCTCTAGCGAAGGATAATAGTTGTTTTTCACCAGTGGATAACATTCCACCGCCCTCACCGACATCGCTATCTAAGCCTTTATCCATCTTCTCAATGACGAATTTAGCGGATACCAAATCCAAGGCTTTCATGATTTCCTCATCGGTAGCTTCTGGTTTACCATAACGTAAGTTATCACGAACCGTGCCAGAGAATAAGTGTGGTGTCTGTAAAACATAACCGATATTGGAATGTAGCCAAAGTTGAGAACGTTCTCGTGCATCTTTGCCGTCAATCAATATCTGTCCATGTGTTGGTTCAAAGAAACGACATACTAGATTGACAAGTGTTGATTTACCAGCACCTGTTTCACCTACAATCGCTACGTTTGTGCCATGAGGAACATCTAAGTTGAAGTTCTCTAAGACCATCTCTTCGCCATCTGGATACTTGAAGTCTACATCCTTGAATGCAATATCACCGATGAGTGGTTCCCAGTTTTCTTTCTTTGGGTTAAACATATCCCCATACTTCTCAATGACTTCTGGTGAATCTGCGACATCTGATTCCATATGAATCAAACGATCAAATCTTTCGATATTTACTTGAATCGCTACCAAGCTAGCAATCGTAGAAATCACGCTCTGTAATGGTTCCATCATGCCTAATGCATAGCTCATAAATACGGATAATGTACCGATTAACATCATGTTCTCGACAGTAAGCTTACCACCTTGCCATAGTACGATTGCTAAAGCGATTGAGCTCATCATCGTAACTGTTGCGGAAAAGGCTGCTGAGTATCTTGTCGCATGTACAGATGTATGACGCATCTGTTCTGTATCTTTCTTGAAATCATCTGAGATTGTCTTTTCAATGACCATCGTCTTAATGGATCTAGCACCTGTGATACCTTCATTGAAATCACTCGTAATCTTAGAGTTTAACTCACGAATCTTACGATTGAGTACAATCAACTTTCTTTGGAAGAACGTAACAAGTACAACCGCAACTGGGACCAACAAGAAGATCATGCATGCAAGTCTCCAGTTGATCAACAACATGTTGATCATTACAAATACAATATAAGATCCATTCCAGATGATATCCATCAAACGCCAAGACATCAATTCACCGATTTTACCAGTATCACTCATAACTCTAGCATGAATGTATCCAACGTTATTTTGATTAAAGTACGCAAAGGATAATTCCTGCAAGTGATTGAATGAAGCTTCTCTTAAATCACGATTGAGATCTAGCTCTGTTTTAGAACACCAAAATACACTGTAGTAGTTCAATACGAACTGTATGATGATGACCACAATATACAAGATAACAAATACCCATAATGTATCTAACACACCCAAACCTACAAAGTGATTGAGGGCATATCGATTAAACAATGGATAGATGGAATCAATCAAACTGGTGATGATTCCCATAATGATCATTACGATAATTCGATTCCGATACTTCTTGATAAATGGAATCACTCTTGGGATACCGAAGTATGGAAGTGATATATTCTTATCTTTTTCTGTCATATTACCTCCTACTCGCTTTGTTGTGATTGCATGTCATAGATACGACGATAAATACCATTCTGTTTTAACAGTTCTTCGTGTGTACCTTCTTCCGCAATTCTTCCTTTATCTAAAACAATAATGTGATTCGCAGCCATCAATGTTGTAATACGATGTGAAATCAAGATGACAGTTGAATCACCACTATTTTCTTTTAAACCACTACGAATCTTGGCATCTGTTTCTGCATCGACAGCAGATAGAGAATCATCAAATACCATGATTGGTGGTTTACGAATTAACATCTGAGCAATCGCAGCACGTTGTTTTTGTCCACCAGATAAAGTCACACCACGCTCACCAACAAATGTTTCATATCCATCATTGAAATGTTCAATCGCTTCATCCAATGATGCAATACGTGAAGCTGCTTTGATCTCTGATAAATCGGCTGTTTGATGTGCAATCTTAATATTCTCTGATAGAGAACGCGAGAATAAATATGGCTCTTGTAATACCATACCAATATTCGAGCGAACCCACTCTGCCTTCATATCACGGATATCCACACCACCGATTGTGATCTGTCCATCATCTGGTGGTAATTGATAGAGTCTATCCAACAGATACATCAATGTAGACTTGCCAGAACCAGTACCACCTAGAATACCAAATGTTGTACCTGCTTTTACTTTAAAGGAAATATCATGTAATACCTCAGCACTACCATTCTCATACTGATAGGATACATTCTTAAACTCAATATCCTCTCTAAGACTTGGTGTTAAAGCATTTGGTTTATCCTCTTCCAATTGTGCATTCATGATATAGCGCAAACGATCAATCGAGATACCAGCACGAGACATATTCGCTACAACTCTACCGAGTGAGCGAACAGGCCATGTCAACATTGCATTATATGAAACAAACGCAATGTAATTACCAGCTGTCATATCACCACTAACAGTTAGTACTGCACCATAGGCTACAACCGTTAAAATCTGTGCATTGGATAAGATATCATTGGACATCCAGAAGAAAGACATCAACTGCATCAAACGTGTCCACATATTTGTATAGTGCTTATTCTGCTTTTCAAAACGATCACGTTCATACACTTCACGACCAAATGCACGTACTACACGCACACCGGTTAAATTCTCTTGGGCGATAGAAGACAGTTTACCCTCTTCCTCATCTGCCACTTCAAAGGCATCTCCAATCTTGCCATGAAAAAATAAACTATAGATAACCAAGACTGGAATAAAGATTGCAGAAGCAAGCGCTAAACGTACATGTATTGTAAACATAAAGAACAATACAAGCACAATCAAGATCACAACACGAACCAATTGAATTAACTGTTCAGATAAGAACACCTTGATTGTCTCAACATCTGAAGTACATCTTTGGATAATATCACCAGTATGATTTTCACTATGCCACTTAAAAGGCAAATGCATAATATGTGTAAACAAATCATCACGGGCAGTCTTAACAAGCTTCTCAGCTCCCATCGCATTGAATAGATTGAAATTGAAACGACAGATTACCGATAATAGGGCAACAATCATAACAGCAATCGCAATCACCCAAATGTGATGGCGTAAGAAAGATACACCACCAATTCCATCCACAAAACGATTCACTGCAGTCGGTAACTCACTTACCTTAGAACCGATGACAGTATCAACTGTATAGGCAATAATTTTAGGATTGATTAAATCCAACAGTGAAACCAGTGTCGCAAAGAGGATAGAGAAGACAAAATATCTTTTCGAACCTCGCAAAAAGTGCATTAACAAACCTGATTTCGTCGGAAAATTCTCCTTCGACATATACTCTCCCCCTCCAACTTTTATTGTAAAATCATATCAAATTAACCTTCAAAATAAAAGGAATACTTACGCTATCATGAAACAAGAATTGAGCCACCAATAAACTCACGAATAATCGAGTTATTTAGGATACAATCATCATTTTCTATCGATGAAAAACAAGCTAGGAATTGTAACATTCTTTGGGCTTCCGCATACTCCGCTTCTTCAACAGATATCTGCTCTAGTAATGAACTTGCATACTTCTTTAATACCGCAAGTTCATACACACATTGACTGTTGAAAAATACATCTGCTTGTTGGTTGTATGGAAAAATATACTTCTCTTCACCTTGGCGAACAGATGCCCATGAAGAGATTGTCTTATCTGCACTAATACCACGTGTTCTATGATCACGCACTAATCTTCTTAACATGCGGGCATCTGTTGTAGGAATACGATGATATCCATCTAGGTTAATCTGTGTTAGTGGACTGATGTAGATCTTAAACTTCTCTTCTTCCGCGATATCTTCTGTTAGTTTTGGATTGAGTCCATGAATACCCTCAATCACAATTGGTTGATTTGGCTCAATTGAAGTAATCCGTTTACCAAAGATCTTCTTTCCGTTGATAAAGTCAAACTCTGGAATATCTACTTTCTGTTGATGTAACAGTGCATTCATCTGACTTTGAAACAGTTGTAGATCAAGTGCATCCAATGATTCAAAGTCATATTTCCCGTTTTCATCAGGAACCATTGTATCTCTATCGACAAAGTAATCATCTGTACCTAGATATAATGGATTTAACCCAATCACTCTCAGTTGGATACATAATCTTTTCGCAAAGGATGTCTTTCCCGAGGAAGATGGTCCAGCAATCAAGATAATTCTCTTTTTAGATGTATGTATTTCCTCGGCAATTTGAGCAATCTTCTTTTCATGTAGAGCTTCACTCAACATGATTAAATCCTTTTCTTGATGCGTTTCTATCATATGATTTAAATCAGATGCGTAACTGACTTTTAATAGCTTCTCCCATTGTGTCTCCTCTGAAAAGGCATCGTACAATAACTTCTGTTCTTCGTATGCAGGAATCTGATCAGGCATGCTTGGATGTGGGAATCTCAATAACAATCCATTCCGATAGCGACGCACTTCAAAATGCATTAACATTCCACTTGCCGGTAACACATGCACGAATGATAACATTATTTCATCATCCAAGCATGTCATAAATACCTGTTTTAAATCCTGTGTACTCTCTAGTAGTGCAATACTTTTTGTATCATTCTTTTCTTTCAAGATATGCATGGCTTCATCTGTATCTACTAATCTTTCTTGTATTGGCATATCTTGACTTACGATCTTTTGCATACGAGTTTGAATTTGTTGAGCTAACTCATCACTGACATTACCTGTATGTACAATCGTAAATAAACCCTTAGACAGGGAATTCTCGATGGTTACAGAAACCTGCTTACCCAATACATCGTGAATTGCCTTGACATACAATAAAGTCAAACTCGATTGATAACAAGTATTCCCATAACTACCACGAATATCCTGTAGTTCAACAACATCACCATCATGCACAGTATCCATCATTGATACAGGCTTATGATTTACAATAGCCGCATAGATAGAATACTCACACTTGCATGCATGTATCACATCCAGGATACTGGCATGACGAGATACTTTCATACTATTTTGTTTATCATCACAGATTACAGTGATGGATACATCTCTTTGATTTAACTGACGTACAGCATCCATTTCAACAGTTGTGATATGACAATATCCATCCGGATGCTTATCAAGATAATCCTGATGATACTCCTCGGCTGTATAGAAATTCTTCAAAGGCTCTAACTCCACAAAGAAGCGATCATACTTTGCCTTCTCACTATCATATACACTCTGTATATGTGGTAAATCCTGTTGGTCTACATAGTAAATACCTGTTTGGTATTGGGTACCAAAATCATTTCCCTGACGGTTGCGTTGGCGTGGGTCGATACATAAGAAGAAAGCCTGTAGGATTGTCTTTAAAGATACTTCCTGTGGTTGATAAACAACCTTGACTGCTTCCTTATACCCAGTTTCATTCCTGCATACTTCTTCATATGTAGGATTGTCTGTCATACCATTCGCATATCCTGTTGTCGTCTGTAGTACACCATCTAGTGCCTTAAAGACCTTCTCCACACCCCAGAAACATCCACCAGCTAGTACGATTGTCTTTTGCGTGGTATCGATTGTCTCTTGTCGGAGTT
The DNA here is from genome assembly GCA_022767445.1 of Erysipelotrichaceae bacterium. Taxonomy (GTDB): domain Bacteria; phylum Bacillota_I; class Bacilli_A; order Erysipelotrichales; family Erysipelotrichaceae; genus Bulleidia. The sequence continues at coordinate 12,434 of JALENJ010000013.1, forward strand.
GTTTTGGATGATACTCATACTGATAGGTATGATCATCACTTCCAACTTTTTCATATCCATTGTGTTCTAATACACGAATCGAATACTGATTCTGTTTACTAGCACTGGCATGTATGCATGTGATGTCATAGTCCTCTACTAGCTTATGTGTCAAAAGATAGATTGCATTTTTCGCATAGGTTTGATGACGATGTTTCTCTATCACCATATATCCCAGTGATATTGCATGATCTTCAATATCATAGATTTCTATCATGCCCTTGAGTTCTTCATCGCTTTTTCCGAAGATACCAACAATAACCTCATCCTTCTCATTGTAAGAGCGATGATAATTCTGTACTGTTTTCTCTGCCTGTCTTTGTGTTAAACACTGTTCATATACTTCAGAAAGATAGATTGCGTCCTTCTGTTCTAGTCGTCTTAAGACGATAAAATCATTTTCATACGTAGGAAATTGTTCAAATAGATTCATCTTAAAAACCTCATTTCATTACTGCTATTATACAGCTGTTAAGTCGATATAAAAATGGATATGATTGTGAATCATATCCATCATTGGTTGTTGAATTCATAAGCTTTCTGAATGATTTCTTTGATGAAATCATATGAAATTTCCTTGTTGTAGGGAAACTGTATCGCTCCCTTACTAAATTTTAGTTTCATTTCTTTTAATCTCGGCGAGAAATATTCTACTGTTTCAGCTCCAGGATAGATACCTAGATGATTTTTAGCTGGCGCAAAATGTATAATATTGTGCTTTGTCTTATAGGTAGGCATACCCCAGGATAATACTTCCTGGACATCTGGCAATGTCTTTAATATCAATGTACGCACAGTATTCAGGACTTCTTGTATCTGTGGTGATTTCTCTTGGATATATGTATCAATTTCATTCATAAAGTTCTCCGTTATGAGAACCATTATACATGAATATCAGAAATTGTATTGTTTTGAAACAAGTTTACCCTTACATACTGCAAACCTTTGGAAGTCAGTTGATACAGTTGTTTCTCGTTATTGGTTGTAATGTATCCACGTTGGATGAGTCTTTGGATACGCATATCTGTATCTTTCATTGACCAATTTAAATGATTGTAGATGGTTTGATAGCCAAGCTCAATTGCATTTCCATCATGTCGAAACAGATGAACCATCAACAGATCTTCGCAGAACTTTTCACGGGTGATAAATGATTTCCCCCATTGGCGAAGAATTCCATTGCGATGAAAGACAATCCCTAATATAACAACCACCATACCAGCTACACTGCACATACCTGATACCGATACATTCCACAACATCGCAAAATGGAATCCCAACCAAGAGTTTAATATCGCAAATAATACGGCAAATACAATCGTTATCTTTAGGTCTCTGGTGATCATGCATGCGGCTGCTGCAGGTGCCACAAAGTATGAAATCACTAAGATTCCACCTGCACTATTAAACGCAAGTACACAAGTAAATGAAACCAGTGTCATAAAGATACGATAGAGCACTTTGGCATTGATACCAATTAACTCTGCATATTCTTCATCAAAAGTAGAAATCTTCAGCTTTGTATAGTTGATAATCACAAATACCAAATTCACCAACAACATCACCAACATGCCTAGCAACGCCTTTGGTATGCCAAACTGTCGAATAAAAGGCGTAAACAAAGGATTACCCATCAACACCACTTCAACATCCAAATGCGTATTTCTAAACAGTTTCGTAATCAATAGTACCGCTACGGAAAAGAATATCGGAAACACAATTCCTAAGGCATCATCTCTTTTTACTAGCTTTCTTGCGGATATCTCCTCTACTGCATATACCGTAAAGACACCGAATAACGCAGCACCTATCACCAACCATATGGAATCTAAATCTCTAACAAAAAAGAAAGCTAGTACAATCCCAAGTAATACAGAATGCGATAGAGCATCCGCCGTCATGGATAACTTACGCAACACCAATATCGGTCCCAATACGGCGCAAGCAACCGCTGTTAAAATCAATGTCAACAATACCTCTAACATGATTTCACTTCCTTTTGTTTGTGCTTGGTTGACATTAACCCATATCTGCCAAATACCATGGATAATATTGTGATGATACCCATGCATACAATCATCATTGGACCTGTCGCAATTCCGCTGATGGCGGTAGATAAATATGTCCCCACAAAACTAGATACACCAGCCACTAGACTTGCGATGATAAGAACATGCTTTAAGTTACGTGAATGTTGATTTGCACAAATACATGGCAATATCAAAAATGAAGATATCAATATCGCACCAACACACTTTAAACCAACAACGATAAACATAATCATCAACACCAATAACACGGTATTGGTGATCATTGGCGATACGCCAATGAATCTGCCATACTGTTCATCAAACACACTGACAACCAATTCCTTATAGAACATGATGAGTAATATCATTGCGATAAGTGCACATATGGCAATGATCATAATATCCTGTAGCTTGATAAAAGCAGCTGAACCAAAGATATAGTTCTTTAAACCAGCTTGAGATGCTTGCATGTAACTGGGATTGCCTTGTACGTAGCTTTTTAATACCATGCCTAGTCCAAAGAATCCCGTTAATACAATTGCTAGGGCCGCATCTAAGTCGATCACACTGTAGCGGTGTATCATCTGTATCGTTAGATATGCTAGAATCGCAAATACCTCAGCACCCAACGTCAATACGAGTGAATTTCTTGTGGCAAAAATCATAAAGGCAATCACAATCCCAGGATACGAGGCATGTCCGATTGCGTCTGCCATTAAGCTTTGTTGCTTATATACGTTAAAGCAACCAATGATTGCACTTGGTACAGCCAACAGGACTGTACCAATCGCCACAACCAAGAAATCATATGAGAATAGTATTTGCATTCTGATACGTCTTTTCGATATTCTCTTGCGTGAAAGCCTCACTAATTTCACCGCTTGCGATAACATACTTATTGATTAGTACAACATGATTAAAATATTTCTTAAGTGTATGTAGATCATGATGTACACATACGATTGTCTTACCTGATGCCTGTAGTTGTTTGACTTTGTCCATGATGATAGCTTCACTGGTTTGATCCACTCCAGCAAGGGGTTCATCCATCACCAATAAATCCGCATCTTGACATAGTGCCCTGGCGATAAATACGCGTTGCTTTTGACCACCAGATAGCTCTGATATTTGGCGATGAGAATACTCTTCCATACCCATTTGACAAAGGGCATCATACGCAAGTTCCCTATCCTTTTTATGCGGCCATTTTAGCCAACCAAGTTTTGCATATCTACCCATTAATACAACATCGATAACACGAATCGGAAAATCCCAATTGACTGCAGATACCTGTGGTACATAGGCAATATTCTTACGTACATCGTTTAAAGGCTTTCCCTGAATTTTAACAACACCAGATAGTGGTTTGATAAAACCAAGGATACTTTTTAGTAACGTTGATTTGCCTGCACCATTTGGACCAACAATCGCAGTGATTGCGTTCTCTTGGATAGAGACATCCACATCCCACAATACAGGTTTTTCTCCATACGATACGGTTAAATCCTCCACATGTATATATTCCATACCATCACCTACTTTAAATTCGATACAATTAAATCAATATTCATACGATACATCTCAATGTATGTATCTCCTGGCTGTCCCTTAGGAGCTAGTGAATCACTGAATAACTCTTGTCCTTGACCACTGACAACCTTGACATCAAAGCCCTTAGCTTTACAGGATTCTTTTAGTTTCTCCATGCGTGCAGGATCTGTGGTAGATTCCGCAAATATCGCCTTTACTTGATGTTCAACGATATACTCCGCCGTCTTTGCCATATCGCTATTCGACAGTTCCGCATCTGTACTAACACCCTGCGGAGCTTTTACAGTTATCTGATAACGGCGCGAAAAATAATTGAACGCATCATGCGGTGTAATTAGAATTCTTCGATCCTCAGGAATCATCTCAAGCTGGCTTCGATTATATTCATCCAACTCATCCAACTGTGCTAAATAATTCTGTAAGTTACCTTCAATCTCATCCTTTAATGCAGGTAACTTATCTTTTAAAGCCTGTGCCGCAACAGTCGAAGCCTGCTTATATAAATCAATATCAAACCAGAAATGAGGATCGACAATCATCTTGCCATCTTCCTCCATACGCCCAACCTGACTTTCATCAAAGTCCTTGGCAACCGCAACGCCACCAACAGCTTCCAACATTTCACTCATCTTACCCTCAAAGTGAAGACCATGGTATAAAACCAAATCCGCATTTTGTAATTTCGCACTATCTTCAGGCTTGGCTTCATATGTATGTGGATCTTCTCCTGCAGGGATAATCAATTGAGTATCCACTTGATCCCCAACTAGTACATCTACCATATCCTGTAAGAATGATGTTGTGACTACAACATTTAGTTTATCTGATGATGTAGTACTCTTGTTTGTACCAGGTGTACACGCACTCATCATCAGAGCAATGATAATCATACCTAATTTCTTAATCATATAGTTTCCTCCAAGTTAGTTTACATTAACTAACTTACATTTATAGGATAACAGATTATTGGTTAGTGTCAACTAACTCGGCATAAATTTATACATGAAAATAAAAGGATGACTCATCCAAGTACAAGCTATGTACTCAATAGTCATCCTTTTATCTGTTATTTATGTATTGTTACTTATTTTCCAAATCTTTCTTTTAGACGAGCTAAAGCATCATCCATGCTAACCTCTTTCTTCACTGGTTTTGGTTTTGGACGATTCTTGCCTGCTGCTTTACGATGGCGATATGCCGCATCACGTTTCTCTAACTCTTCAAGTGGAAGTAGAGATAGTTGTACACGGTTTCTAGCCTCATCAATCTGATATACCCATACTTTGACAATATCATTGACTGCTACACACTCGGATGGATGTGTAATTCTCTTGGTTGACATGTGTGAGATATGTACAAGTCCATCTTCATGGAGTCCGATATCTACGAATGCGCCGAAGTCTACAACGTTTCTAACGGTACCAGATAGTTCATCACCAACGTGTAAGTCGGAGATGTTGAGAACATCGCTCTTGAGCAGTGCTCCATCAAACTGATCACGATAGTCACGTAGAGGTTGGCGAATCGCTTCCTCGATATCCTTTAATGTGTACTCATCAATACCAAGATCTACTGTCTTTTCCTTAGGGAAGGAGATATCATCCGCACCTAGCTTTGTAATACCGCAAGATTCCATGAGCTTACGAGCTGCTTCATAGCTTTCTGGGTGGATGGATGTTTGATCGAGTGGTTCATCTCCATCAGTAATACGTAAGAAACCTGCACACTGTGTATATGCCTTTGGTCCAAGTTTCTTAACCTTTAATAGCTGTTTACGGTTTGTAAAGCGACCATTCTCATTACGGTAGTTGATAATCTCTTGGGCTGTTCCGCTGTTTAGACCTGAGATATGTGTCAATAACTCAAGGGAAGCAGTATTTAAGTCTGCACCTGTGCGGTTAACAGACTTCATAACAACCTCATCTAGTCGCTCTGTTAAAGCTTTTTGTGGAAGGTCATGTTGGTATTGACCAACACCGATGGATTGTGGATCAATTTTAATTAGCTCTGCGAGTGGATCTAACAGACGGCGTCCGATGGATACTGCAGATCTTTCCTCAACTTCGATATCTGGGAATTCCTTACGCGCTGCCTCTTGTGCAGACCATACAGAAGCACCTGCCTCTGATACAATCGCATAAGATACATTTAGTTTATTTTCATGAATGACTTCTGCCACAAGTTTTTCACTCTCACGAGATGCTGTACCATTACCAATTGCGATAATCTGTACGTGATACTTTTGGATTAAGTCTAATAGTTTCTTTTTGGAAGTAGCTTCATCCTCACCCTTTTTGGAGAATGGATAAATCTTACTAACTGTTAACATCTTTCCTGTTGCGTCGATGACCGCAAGTTTACAACCGTTGTAGAAACCAGGGTCAAATCCCAATACAATTCTTCCCTTTAAAGGAGCTTGTAATAATAGCTTCTCTAAGTTCATGGAGAAGATTTCGATAGACTTGTTCTGGGCTCTTTCACTTAACTCAGAGCGAATCTCACGTTCAATGGATGGGAATAATAGACGATCACATCCATCTACACTTGCCTCATTGAGTTGTGTTTCAACGATGGTATCCTGTCCTTTGAGTAATGTCTTTAGTGCTTTTTGTTTTAACGCAACATCATCAAAAACAAAGGAAACTGTGATGACCTTCTCTTTTTCTGCACGATCAATCGCCATGATACGGTGATCCGCAAGTGCTGAGATCTTTTCACTGTGGTCATAGTACATCTCATAGACCTGGTTTTCATCAACCGCATCTTTCTTGATCTTTGTTTGAAGAACACCTGCTTGCATGATTGTATCCTTGAATGCCCAACGTTGTTTTGCGTTGTCACTGACAACTTCCGCAATGATATCCTTGGCACCTTGAATCGCATCATCAGCACTCTTAACAGTCTCTGTAATATACTTTTCAGCTTCTTGTGTTAAATCACCTTCCTTAGGTAGAGATAACATCCAATCCGCAAGTGGCTGTAAACCATTCTTGATGGCAGTTGTAGCACGTGTCTTCTTCTTTTGTGCATAAGGACGATAGATGTCCTCAACCTGAGATAGCTTTGTACATTCCATAACAGACTGCTTAATCTCATCTGTTAACTTACCCTGTTCCTCAATTAACTTCAGTACGTTCTCCTTGCGTTCGGCAAGTTTTTGTTGGTACTCATATTGTTTCTGGATATAGAAGATCTGTTCCTCATCTAATCCCTTCGTAGCTTCTTTACGATAGCGGGCAATAAAAGGAACTGTATTGCCTTCCGCAAGTAAAGATAGCGTATTTTCTACTTGGCTCAATTGGACCTTTAATTCAGCCGCAATTGCTTGAATGATATTTTCGTTCATGACGTAACTCCCTTCACTGCTCTATTTTAACACTGATTATCATTATTTTAAATTGGATTCCCATCCAACAAATTTCAGAAATATCTATTGACTGGCGGTCAAATTGAGTGTAATATAAGCATATGGATACATACTGCTATCCGTTTACCCATAAGGAGGGGATACAAAATGAATTTCTTAATCTTTATCGTTGTAGTAGTTATCTTATTCATACTACTTGCGATCTCCTGTGCAAATATCGTTCCACAGGAAAACGCATTCGTGCTAGAGCGCTTTGGTAGATATCGCACGACATGGGATGCTGGTATTCACTTCAAAGTTCCATTCGTTGATCATGTACGTCGTAGAGTTCTATTAAAGGAACAGGTAGCCGACTTCGCTCCACAGCCAGTTATCACAAAGGATAATGTAACAATGCAGATTGACTCTGTTGTTTACTTTAAGGTTATGAACCCACATGATTATGCATATGGTGTTGAAAACCCAATCATGGCAATGGAAAATCTAACAGCGACTACACTACGTAATATCATTGGTGATATGGAGTTAGACCAGACATTAACATCACGTGAAGCAATCAACTCTCAAATGTTACAGACAATCGACCTTGCGACTGACCCTTGGGGAATCAAAGTCACTCGTGTTGAGTTAAAGAACATCCAACCACCAACAGCCATCCGTGAATCCATGGAGAAACAGATGAAGGCTGAACGTGAAAAACGTGCTGCTATCCTAACTGCTGAAGGTCAAAAACAAGCAATGATCCTAGAAGCAGAAGGTAAGAAAGAATCCGCTGTCCTAAACGCAGAAGCTGAAAAGCAAGCAACAATCCTAGCAGCCGAGGCTGAAAAGCAAGCTACTATCCTAGCTGCTGAGGCAGAACGTGAAAAGGAAATCAAAGAAGCTGAAGGTCGTGCAGAAGCAATTCGTTCTATTCAAAACGCAACTGCTGATGGTATCCGTGCTGTCAAAGAGGCAGGTGCTGATGATGCGGTTATCCGTCTAAAGAGCTTAGAAGCCTTCACTGCCGCAGCTGATGGTAAGTCTACTAAGATTATCATCCCATCTGAGATTCAAGGCCTAGCTGGTTTAGCAAAAGGTATTACAGAAAGCATCAAAGATAAAGAGTAAATACTATGGCTGATTCAGTATTCCTAATATTTGCACTACTCATCATCGTATTTTCATTTATTATTGCTTACACTGCTAGACTACAACAGGCAAATGCCAAAACCAAAAAAGTCTTCAACAACGACTATATTCCACCAAAATCACCACTGGATTTCCCAGTACGACAGGCACAACGTTCTATACCTACTATCATGGATCCAAACCATAGAGACGACATCAACGGTAGAAATGTAATTCACCGTGACGCACCTGAAAAAGGATATGTCGTCCTCAATGGTATCAAGCATAGAATATACGATTGTAAAGACCTATAGAAAATAGTTCGTCAATGACGAACTATTTTTATGTTATAGACGCTTTCCATCAAGCACATATGGCAATGTCTTATCCATATGGTATGCATGTACAGCAGAAGCGTAAGCAGTAATCTTATCATTGAGCTTAGGAGCCACATTCACATAGAAATCATTTCTAGCCGCTTCATCCTTAAAGCCTAACATGATGGAAGCGTGTAGATGCTCTTCCTTTGGATTATCATGGGATACATTTGGTGTATTCCATGTCAGTTTATTCCAAGGAAGATATACCTGTGTACGTAATTCCGTAATCCCTGGAATCGTGGATAATTGATCCGCAAGAACATCATTGATAAACTTCTTGAACTCGCCACTTCCAACGCCTTCCTTGCGGCGGAAGAAAATCACATCACGTAACTGTGTCTCTGTTAGATTCTCAGTGTAATACCAACGAGAAGAGAATGGGAATCCCATGTGCATTAAAGTACGACGGAATACATTGATCTCATCCTTGAATGCTAAACCTGTTTGTTTTGTACCACCTAAAGGTGCGAATAGCGTTTGATATGTAACCTCCGCAATTCCATCGACGCGACGATCCTCAGGAATTGAAGTTTCTAGACCCTCTGCCTGAGGCCAAAAACTATGTTCACTCTCACTTAGATGTTGTTGGCGATACTCCAACAATCCAGGTGAGGCAGCAATAATCTGCGCATGACCACCAGACCAGTAGTTCATCCCCTCTTGACGTGGTTTATCTTTACGCATCCATAATAAGATAGATAGCGAGAATCTCTTGTTGTATTTGTTTGACATAAGTAAAACCTCCAATGTTTTATTTAACAGTTAGATTCTAATAAACAATTTAATTTTATATAATATTTTTAATCAAAATATAATAATTCTTAATATATTCAGTCATCATAATCAATGGTCACATTCATCTAGTTTGTTCTCTTCGTCATCTAGATACAGCATTTCATCTTAACTGAATTCGATATCGTGACTTGCAACACCACATTTGCATTAAAAATAGTCATTATAGATCTATTTTGATCCATAATGACTACTTTACTAACCTAAGCTAGGAATATGTTTTAATAATGCTTTGGCAATACCATCATGATCATTATCATCTGTAATCTCATCTGCGATTGCCTTTACTTCATCTTGTGCATTTTCCATCGCAACACCAATACCAGCATACTTCAACATACTGATATCATTTCCTGCATCGCCAAAGGCGATTACTTCTTCAGGTTTGATATCAAGTTGATCAAACGCACGCTTGATGGCACTTCCCTTATCAATACCGAATGTTGTTAATTCATAGAAGAAATCGGCACTGAACATCATGGATAAACGACCTTCAAATGGTGCAGAGATTTCCTTGTAGTGAGCGCGAAGATATTCTGGTTCCCCAACCAATAGAATTTTATTCAATGGGAAATTTACATAACTCACCAAGTCTCTTTCTTCTTTGAGAAGATAGTCGTTGATACGAGCTTCATGTTCGATTCCATTAAATCTTTGTCCACGGAATGTGACCATCGCATTGTATACATTTTCAACAACCATGTGATCTTTCTCTATGACGACTGGATGTACATCAAATTGTTTTACATGTTGTAGTGCCTCTGTTACAATTTCCTGATCCATCGTTACATTCACAAGTTCTTCTTTCGTCATAGAGTATACGACTTTCGCACCATTTAAGCACAGATACAAGCCATGGCTTTCCTGCATATTAAGCAGTTCCCCATACTTTTCGATTCCTCTTGTGGGTCTACCACTTGCGATCACCAAGCGTATTCCCTGTGATTGTGCCTTTAAAAGTGTTTGTTTTGTCAGGGGTGTGATTTCCTTTTGACTGTTTGTTAGTGTTCCATCAATATCTAATAAAATTGCTTTTATACTCATCTTCTTACCTCTTATTTAAAATAGAAATATCCAATTACTGCAATCCACGCCAAGACTAATAGTGGGATGAGTACTTTAAACTTGATGTGTTTGGTCTTATGACGAAATACCTGCATACCCAAATATGCCCCAAAGGCACCACCTAGCATCGCAGATGTAATCAGTGTATTCTCTGGAATTCTCCACATATGCCTTTGTGCACGATACTTATCAAATCCATAGAGTCCAAATGCGATTAAATTCATCGCCAGTAAGTAAATTGACATTAATTCTTTCATAATGGAATATAGCGTACCATAGAACGGATGATTTTCCTATCATTTTCATCAACTTCATGTGGATTGCGTGCTATGATAAATCCATAAATAGAACGGAGATGATAATATGCCATGTACTACTATACTCGTCGGTAAGAATGCAAGTTATGACGGATCAACTTTGATTGCACGTAATGAGGATTCAGGACCTGGCGATTTTACCCCAAAGAAGTTTACAGTTGTTCATCCTGAGGATCAACCAAAGGTTTACAAGTCTGTTTTATCCCACGTAGAGATTCCTCTACCAAGTAACCCAATGCGTTATACATGCATGCCTGATGCGATTGCGGATAAGGGTATCTGGGGAGCAGCAGGAGTAAACTCCTGTAACGTTGCGATGACTGCAACAGAGACAATCACATCCAATGCACGTGTTTTAGCAGCCGATCCACTTGTCGAATATATTCCAGCCAAAGGCAAAAAAGGCACAAAGGATTATGTACCAGAAGTTGTTGGCGGTATTGGTGAAGAGGATATCGTAACACTCGTATTACCATACATTAAGAGCGCAAAAGAAGGTGTTCTACGTCTTGGAAGTATTCTTGAAGAATACGGAACATACGAAATGAATGGTATTGCCTTCCAAGACGTTGATGAAATCTGGTGGCTAGAGACCATTGGTGGACACCATTGGATGGCAAAACGTGTCAAAGATGATGAATACGTTGTCATGCCAAACCAACTAGGAATCGATCAATTTGATTTCAAAGATGCGTATGGCAAACAAAAAGAGAATCTTTGTTCAAAAGACCTCGAAAAGTTTGTAAAAGACAACCACCTAAATCTAAATCTAGATAAAGGATTCAGTGCACGTCTCGCATTTGGTTCACATACAGACGCTGATCATGTATATAACACTCCACGTGCATGGATGATGGCACGTTACTTCAATCCATCTACAACCGAACAATATCATCCAGAGGATGATAATATCCCATGGAGCTTTGTTCCTGAACACAAGATTACAATCGAAGATGTCAAGTACATCCTCTCACATCACTATCAGGGAACACCATATGATCCATATGGAAAACATGGTGATGATTCCAGACGTGGATCCTATCGTCCAATTGGTGTAAACCGCAACAATTTCCTATCATGCACGCAAATACGTCCATACAAGGATAAAGAGATTCAAAGTATCGAATGGATTGCCTATGGCTCTAATGTATTCAACGCATTTGTACCATTCTATGTAAACATCAACGATACACCTGAATACCTAAAGAATACGTCTACGATTGTCACAACAGAAAACTTCTACTGGGCAAACCGTATCATTGGTGCTCTAGCAGATGCACACTTCAGCACAACTGCTTCCCCAATTGACCGCTACCAATACGCAGTTGCCACAAAGGGACATCAACTCATTCAAAAATATGATGCGTTGTTTAACCAAAAGGATGTGGATGCCAAAACACTATGTGAAAAGGCAAATCAAGAGATTGCCGAGATGTTAAAACAAGAAACAGATAAAGTGCTGAATAAAGTATTATTTATCGCAAGCTTAGAGATGAAGAACGGATTTTCCCGTGCAGACGCATAAGAGTAGATCAAACGATCTACTCTTTTCTATACGTATTAAAGAATTCAATTTCATCTTGATTACATTGTCGTGCTTCTTTTCGTTTGATATCACAATGAAAACAATGCGTTAATGGTTTATTTTGACCTGAATATGATCGATATTGAACATGTTCACTGACTAAACTTAGCTTGTCAAATAAGTGAACACTATCCTGTCTTAAGAAGTCTCCATCACTCGTCATGATATAACAAGGAGGGAAATTTTTGGTCACATGCTTGCATACATCGATACTTGCAAGCTCTTTTTGACTACCACCCTGTGGTAAATATGCATGCATTAAATCCTTTGTCATACCTTCTTTATCCATATCAATCAAAAACGCACCACAGTTTAGGGCAATCGCATCAAAGGCAAAATCCTTTGGTAAATCAATCTCAAACTTTTTTGCATAATCAGGATTACTCAAAAGATTACAATAGATTCCAAGTCCGTTTCCACCTGCTGAATCACCCACCGCAAATACATGATTTACGTCAAAGTCATATGTATCACAATTTTCAAGCATCCACTTTACAACAGAATTCATGTCTTCAATCGGACTTGGAAATTGATATTCCGGCGCTAGCCGATAACTAAAGTTAATCACCGCAAAACCATATTGTGCAAGTGACATCGTATACCATTGATACACGTTCTTATCACCATATACCCAAGCACCACCATGGAAGCTAATAATCACCGGTAACTTCCCATTATATTCCTTTGGCCGATAGACATCTAAAACTTGCCAAACAATATCATCTCCATAGCGAATATTATCATCTCTTTGTATATCATCTGGTGTCATATTTCCTTCATTTCTTTTTTGATCACCAGACGAGAAAACTTCTCTTAACTCTTCAATTGATATCGACATCATATCACCTCTTACATCTATTCTAACAAAGGAGGTTTTCTTTATGAAAACCTCCTGATAACCTATTGTTTACTAAATAACACTTCTTTACATACTTTGAAGAAGTTAGGCTTATTCCCATAGTTGAGAGTACCCCAACGATAGATACGAATCGATAGTCTTGCGAATAAATAGATAAATACAATTGTTAATACTGTCGATCCAATAACTTCATATAATGCAACACTGGTTAGTGCAAAGCGTATTGGCATTACCATGACTGAGAAGAAAGGAATCCAAGAAGCAACCTTCGTGATAATGGTATCACCATTTTGTAAGGTAGACATCGCAATTATGTAGCTCAATACAAACAAGATCATGATTGGACTAATTGCGCTATTTACATCTTCAATTCTGGATACGACTGAGCCTAATGCCGCAAAGATAAACATATACAGCAGTAAGCCAAGAACAAAGTATAGTACATACATACCTACCAATGAGAAATCCATCATTAGCTTTAATGCAAATAATATCTGTGTTGGATATCCACTTCTAAATACTAAGAATGAAAGGAATCCAACAAGTCCTATCACCGCTATCTGTAAGAAACAAGCAGTTGTAACTGCTAATACCTTACCTATAATCAAGTTCTTTGGATCTGTTGTTGTGATTAACAACTCCATTGTGCGACTGTCCTTTTCTCTAGCAACTGCTACAGCCACAACAGATCCACTCAACAAGATGACAATATAAAGAACCAGTACATATACAAATGCTAAACCATATTGTGTTGCGGAGTTACGGCCTAGAACTTCCTCATCCACCTGAATCTGTTCATTCTGTAATGCTTGATACTCTTGTTCGCTGACACCCATCTTGGATAAGCTCTGAGCAATCTGATGTTCCTTGAGAACTTCAGATAGCGAAGTATTCATGCCATCAAACAAGCCCTTATCATGATAGTACGTCTTATAGTGTGAAAAGTTATAGATGACATAACCGACGGACTCATCACCATCTTGAACAGCCTGTTTTAAGTCATCCTCAGATTGATATAACTTAGACTCATCTAGATTTAACTCTTTCGCTAGTTTAGAATCCTCTACATAATATCCACCAGGAATTGAATCGTTGAGATAGGAAGCTCCTTCACTCGTCTCAAAGTCAGATAAACCTCCAAAGCGACTTGTCAAAGCTGGAAGAGCTGCCAACACCATCGCTGCTACACACAAGATAATTGTTGAGACGATCATCGCTCTCTTTTTGATTTGTTGTAAGAATTCAAACTGGAATACAACTCCAAAATCACGCATGATTTTCACCACCCACCTTACTTACGAAGATATCTTGTAGACTAGGACGATATTGTCCAAAGGAAATGATCTCACTTACACCCTGCAATAATTCTTTAAGAATATCATTGGATGTATATTGATCATGGTTTTCAATGATGTATTCATTGTCTTTACGTTGGAATGTCAATCCAAGTTTATTCTGTAGAATATTTTCTACATTGGATTCATCTTCAGAGTTCACTTGTAATACCAACTTATGTTCACCCTCTTTTTTCTTGATTTCCTCTAAATCACCAGATACCAAGATATTTCCGTGATCAATCAATGTAATCTCATCACACATCTCTTCTACATACGCCATCTGGTGGGATGAGAAGATAACAAGTTTTCCTTGTGCAACTGCTTCCTTGATCGCATCCTTGAATATCTGTGCATTGACGGGATCAAGGCCAGAGAATGGTTCATCCAAGATGATGATATCAGGATGATTGATAAATGCTTGTGCAATCTGAATCTTCTGTTGATTACCCTTGGATAGAGTCTCTAACTTCTTATTTGTATAATCCTTCAAACCAAAATACTCAATCCAATAGAGTGCCTCTTGATTTGCGGTAGCACCATCAGCCCCTTTTAACTTTGCAAAATATGCAAGCTGGTCCTTCAGTGTCACCTTGCCATACATACCTCTTTCTTCAGGTAGATAGCCTATACGATTCTTCTTAGGATCAAATGGTCTACCATCTAGTAAAAACTCACCTTCATTCTGTTTGAATACATTCATCAAACAACGGAAAGTCGTTGTCTTACCAGCACCATTACGTCCTAAGAAACCCATTGCTTTTCCACTTTGTACAGAAAAGTTAATACCGTGGAGAATTTCCGTCTTATCAAAAGATTTCTTAATTCCCTTTACTTCTAGTAACATAATTTCCCCTTTCATATGTGAAATAAAATACAATAACTTTATTTCTCATGGACTCATCATACTCCGTATTTGACCTACAGTCAATACTATTATACAAAGCTCCAATTTTGTCGCTACTTTAGAATTCCACAACCTAAATGAATACAATTTCCATCTAATAAATACTCTTTTATAGCACGTTGTAGAGATGTTTCTTCTGCTAATTCACGATAATCGCATTCCTTTGTTCGATACACGAAATCAAAGATATCCCTAATACAGTCATATCCTTTAGAAACATCAAATAATTCATAGAATTGATAAATATTTGAATCTTTTGAAACAAGTTGATGAATCTCAGGACTTAAGAGCCAAGAATCACAAACATATTGTGATTTTTCAACCTTAAAGTACTGCTTGATAACATTTTTAGAAGATGCGATTGAATCAACTACCTTTAAAACTTCAAGTTTCTCATCAGATGGAATATGAATTCGAATGGTATGCATATCTACATATTCATACTGTAATCGTCCAACTTCCACAAGACGCACATTGATAAAGTAAGTTCCCCAAATCATTTGTGATATACGTATCGATTTTAATTTTCTTTGGACGATATCCTTTGTAAGTACTTCCTTCATCCTCGTCTTGTGGATAGATTGTTGTACCTCATCAAACTGATGCTTTTCCATATTCTTTTGGTGTAGTTGACATCCACATAGTAATGCAACACTTGTCACAAAAGGATGGACTGACTGATGAAATAATTCTTTAGCGCTTTCAATTGACCAAAGGCGATTGAGCTTCTGCGTTTTATCAACATATAAAACATCTAAAAGCTCTTCAAATTTTTGCATTAAGCCATTGTCAGTTTTAATAGTTTTCATGCATGCATAACATTGGTTACGATACCAATCATCGCTGATGCCATAATACGATAAGGCATTATCTATGATTTCTTTATTCATATAGTTCCACAATCTTTAATAAATCATCTACGACAAGTGTATCTTCATAGAGCGGTGTTACCGGAGTATCTCCATCCAAGAATAGGATACATTTAATTCCAGCTCTCTTTCCCGCTTCTTCATCTAAACGACGATCACCAACATATGTGCAATACTCTGGATTCAACTTAAATTTATCTAGCAGATAACGAAGTCCTTCTGGATTTGGTTTTTTCGCAAAACCATCATCACCGGTAATGATATAACTTATATACTCCGCAATCCCTAAATCTTCCAAAACTTGTTTTGCGGTGTGGTCTTTATGTGTGTATACATAATTTCTAACACCCTTACGTTTTAATAACTGTAATGTTTGTTTAGCGTTCTTGATTAAATTTACTTTATCATTATCTGCATCCTGTAAAGTTGTGTAATACTGATACACCATTTCAAACTGCAATCCTTCTTTCTCTGCAAATTCACGAATAAATTGATGTACAGAATGAACTATGACATATTTACGAAGGTATTCACGGTCATATGTATGACCGTAATGCGCCATTGTTTCTTGTAAACTATCTAAAATTACATCATAGGATTCTAGCAACGTCCCATCTAAATCCCATATACATGCATGGATTGGTTTGATTGGTAGCCTTGTGTATACCTCTTCTTCATCATCGTGGTGGATATATGCCCCATTTGCGAGTTGGACATGTAGAGATGCTGGATTATCTTTGCGGGAAGCCATATAAATTTCATCCTCACGAATCACATCTTTTGCGATATCCAATAATAGTGCTAATCCTTTCTTTGCATAACCTTGATTTCGATACGCCGGTAAAATACCATAGCCGATATGCCCTGATCCATTTCGTAAATGTTCATTTAGATAATGTCTTACCTTATATACACCAACGATATGATTCTCTTCCCACAGAAAATAATATGTTTGTGGCACATGACCAGGTTTTAAATCGATGCCGTTTGCGATATTAATTAGCTTCGTCATTGTTTCATGCATGAATGTTTCTTTATCAATTCCATAGTATGGATTCATAAAGCCATTTTCATCTTCTGGTAAATCTTTTAACACTTGGTATATAGCATCCGCATCTTGCCAATTTAATTCTCGTATTTCTAACATACTTATTCCTCCTTGATTACTTTCGCAATAGAGCCATGACTTCCATGTAAATCTTTAGTTACGATAATACCTTTATGGATACGCTCCTTTAGCTCTTTGACGTGTGAAATAATACCTACTAGTCGATTTTCTCCAGACAAGTTTGTTAGTGTCTGTATTGCGTTATTGAGTGAATCTTGGTCTAATGTGCCAAAGCCTTCATCAATAAACATCGTATCAATTTGAATACCACCAGCTTGGGATTGTATTTCATCCGACATTCCTAACGCCAAGGCAAGTGATGCGATAAAGGACTCTCCACCAGAAAGCGAACTAACAGGGCGAATTGATCCATTCGTATAGTCAATAACATTTAAGTCCAGTGCCGCATGACTACGTTTATCTTTACTTTCCTCACTCCGTATCAACTGGTATTGCCCATTGGACATGGATTGGTAGCGTTCATTGGCTTTATCAATCATACGGTCTAAGTACGCAATCTGGATATACTCCTGTAGTGTCACTCTTTCTGTAGCTGTTTTTCCATTGCCCATTGCCACATCTGCCATCTGTTTAATTTGTGTGTAAAATGCTAAGTGCTTTTGATATGCAGATTCTGACTTTATTAGTTTGTTTTGTGTTTGCTCAATATCACTATAGGATGTTTGATTGAAATGAATCTGGCGTGTGATCTCTTCTAATTGTTGTTGAGAAGTTTGAATCTGTTGTTGGAGTTCGATATGTTGTTGGTTGATTTCATCAATCTGATCGATTGTTGCATTCACCTTTTTCTTTAACATATCAAGCTGTGCCTCTACATACACAAGCTCTTCACTCGCCTTTTTAGATTCCTCTTCTAGTTTTTGACGTTGTGATTGATATGTTTGTACTTCTCTCTCCAATTGTTTGAGATGGGTACTAGCTTCCGTGTGTGACGTATATTCTAGATTTTTTTGTATCTGTGTTACTTGTTGTTCGTATTGTACTAATTCTGTTTCTAACTTCGTTTGTTGAAGTCGTTTATCGCCAATCGCTTCTTCTAGTTGTTTGAGTTGTTCCTGTAGCTTTGGCACCTCAACAACAAGCGATTGATAAACAGTTTGTTTCTGCGTATACTCCTTTAACAAAATACGATTCGCAGATTCTTGTTTTGTATATTCCTCTTTCTTTGTTTGAATATATGCTTGCATGTTATCTTTTGATATACTCTCTTCACTGATTGATGATAATAATCTAGATAATTCATCATCATATTTTTGTATATCAAAAGAGATATCCTTACATGTATCTAAGATAGATTGATATGCACCTCTGGTACGCTCTACTTGTTGCTTGAAATTCTCAATGTCTTTTTCTAGGATATTTTTGTTTTGTATATGTGCTAGATGTGGATGGTGTGTCGATCCACACACTGGACATGGCTGTTCCTCTTGTAAACCACTAGCAAGTATACCTGCTTGGTTGGCAAAGAAGATTGCTTGGCCATCATGGTATTGTTTTTCCGCTGCTTCATATTGCATGCGTGCTTGTTCTAGTTCTATGTGCTTCTTTTGCAAGGATGTCGTGGCTTGTTGGTGGTTTTGGTATGCATATTCAATCTGTGATAGTGTATCAATTTTACTCTTGATATCTTGTTTTTGAAGTTGGTATTCCTTCAATCGTAGTTGGCTATCACTAAGTTGTTTGGTTTGTTCTTGTTTATCCAACAACTCTTTGGATAGTGTTTGTTGTCTTAAAGTATCGTTGTTGAGTTGTTGGTTGATTTGTACAATCTGTTGTTTAGAGCTTGTCACTTTATCTGTATATTGACTTAGCTCTTGATACTTTGGTAGTTCATGTTCAATACGCATCATCTGTTTTTGATGTGCATTGATTTGATCGTTGTATTTTTTACCATCGGTATCTAACTTTTGTTTTGTGGATAATGCGTATTGTTGTTTGGATGGTAGTTGTTGTAAAAGTGTTTTTAGTAAGTTGAGATTACGTAACTCTTCACTGATGAAAACTTCTTGTGATTGTTTGGCTTGTAGTGTTTCTTGTAGTTTTGATTTTTGTGTCTGGAGTGTATGTTCTTCTTGTTTGATGGATTCCATTTGTTTGTCGATGAATGTGTATACATCTTTTAACATCGATACGCTGTATGTTTCCATCAGTGCTTCGTATTCTGGTTGTAGTTGTTGAATGACGTGCATGTCACTTACAATCTGGTCAATGGAACGCTTGTATTCATCTACTGTTATATACGCATCCTTTGACATTTGGTTTAATCTTTCCATCAAAGTCGTATAACGACTTGTCATAAATACTTTCTCGAACAGTTTTCCTCTTTCACTTGTGTTTGCGTTTAGGATTGCTAAAAAGCTTCCTTGGGCGATCATCGCAATTTGGCGGAACTGTTCGCGTTTGATACCGAGGATTTCTTCAATTGTTTTGGTAACTTCTGTATGTTTTGAGATGATATCTCCATTCGGGAGTTTTAGATAAGCATCTTTCGTCTTCTGGCGTATTTTCTCAATGCCGTTTTTTTGTACATGCTTGTATGTATAGTCTGGACGACGATAGATGTTGTATTCTTCATCATGATATAGGAAGGTTAAATCAACATATGTTTCTGTTCCCTCATCAGCGTATTCACTGCGGAAGGTCTTCGTTTCACGGATATCTCCGCTTGCTTCACCAAATAAGGCATACGTAATCGCATCAAATATTGTTGTCTTACCAGCTCCTGTATCTCCTGTAATCAGGTAAAGTCCATTTTCTTCAAGTGCATCTAAATCTAATTCGATTTTATCTGCGTATGGTCCAAAGGCTGACATCACTAGTTTTGTTGGTCTCATTTGGTTTCACCTTCTTTCCATATCTCATCGATTAAATCTTGTAATATCTTTGTTTGTGTATCTGTTAGTTGGTTGCCTGTATATTGTGTATAGAACTGTCGGAATAGTGTATCTGGTGTTTGTACAGTTGTTGTATGTTGTTGTTTTTCAATTGAAGTTTGGCGATAAATGATATTTGGATAGCTAATACCCAAGATATTTAGATATAGCTTACGTAAATCACTCATCGCATTGAATACCATCGTTTCATCCAATAGTTCGAATTGTACGTAGTCGTTAGATACTTGTTTTGTAGTGTTGATGATATTTTCAAAAGTATCACGTATGATGAAAACATCATGGAGTGGTTGAAGTGGAATCTCTTGTATATCGATATTCCCTTTTTCTTTGATATCGATGATAGTCATTGTCTTTTGGGTATTTGCCTCACCGATGGAATATTTCAGTGGTGTACCGGCATATCGCATTGTAGGGCGGAGTACGGATTGTGGACGATGGATATGTCCCAGTGCGACATAATCAAAGGCATTGTATACATTACCATCCACATTATCTGTACCACCAACAGTTACCTCAGAACCTCGATCGTCCACAACAGTACCTGTAACAAACTGATGAGATAGGATGATATTTCTAGCATCTGATGGAATTTGCACTGTGTTGATCGCTACTTGTACTGCAGCGGTATATCCCTCAATTTGATTATCTTCTGGTAAGTATTGATTGACATAGATTGGACGTATATATGGCAAGCTATAGAAGTTGATTGTGCCATACTCATCTTCTAGTGTTGTGACATCTAATTTACCTGTGTACTTACCGGTAATATGGATGTTTGCGCTGGCGAATATCTCTTTTCCATAACTGAGTCTTGTGGCGTTGTCATGGTTACCAGCAACCATGATGACATGCATACCTAAAGAAGATAACTGTGTTAAAAAGCCACTTAACAATGACATCGCCTCAGCATTAGGAATCCCTGTATCATAAACATCGCCAGCGATTAAAACAGTGGTGACTTTCTGTTGTTTTAAAATATCGATAATTTCATCAAGTATATATTTTTGATCTTCGATCAAAGAGTACTCACGTAGTCGTTTTCCTAAATGCAGATCTGCTAAATGTGCAATTTTCATATGTTACCTCATATTATCTATCTTTCATAATTGCAAGGACCATTGCGTTAATCAAAGCGGTAATCGCTAGATGATTACCGACATAATAGTCCGCCAACAACATGCACGCATGTAAAGAGATTGGATCATCCTCAAAAAATTCATATAGATCCTGTTGGCGCAAGAAATAGTCTACTTCAAGATAATCATGAAACACCTGCTCAACAGGTATATTTAAATTCACAATGACTGCTGGTAGTAGGTAGTAAAGATAATCAACGTTACGATCCCATTTACCGGATATCTGTAAAATAAACTTCATCGCTCTTTCCACTTTGTGTACTGCAGTACCATCACAAAGTGCCAATACATATGCAAGTCTTCTTGCGTAATCTGTTTTCAGTTTATACTCATTCGATAAAAGATCATTCATGATTACAAGCTCATCAACTACATCATCCTTGGTGGGTTTAAATAGAGCTAAAATACCAGCGTATATGACATCCTTATCATGTGTGAGTGAGCGATGTAGGTCTTTCATTTGATTGTAAATCGATAGAGCTTTGTAATAAATGCTTTGATACTCTACTGGCTGAAATGTTGCGGCAGAGACAGCCAATGTTACAAGTCCAAGTGTATCTTCAAAGCTTCGTGAAAACTTACCTCGAAAGCTCTTTACGTGTGTGATAAATACATCTGGATCATATTCACTGACATACATCATCGCCGAAAAGACTCTGATAAGTGGGGTGTAATCTGGTCGATAGATATTCAATTCATTACGGATATACTTTACGCCCTCATCCAAGGCTGCTAAGTTAATATCCTGTTCATTGTTGTGAAAGATATTGATAATTGCGGCGATAGAATCATATCCCGAAAAGGCATATTCTCTTCGCAACAGCATAAAATCATTCGCAAACTTTTCACATCGTTCTAGTAAATACTCGTCCATAACACATTACCTCTATCTAATATTGTATGTAAGTTAGAATGATCTCGCAATCCAAGACGTCATAAAAAGCAGAGAACATATTTCATTGGTATTGTAAATATTTGTAGGGTACCACATACAAATAGAACGCCTCCCC
Source organism: Erysipelotrichaceae bacterium (assembly GCA_022767445.1). GTDB lineage: Bacteria > Bacillota_I > Bacilli_A > Erysipelotrichales > Erysipelotrichaceae > Bulleidia. Next base: position 34,808 of record JALENJ010000013.1, read on the forward strand.
TTTCTTAGAATGGACTTAAATCACATTTTAAGAAAGGGGGCTTTTTACTATGAATGATTACGTGTTCATTACATCCATGTAGAACAGATAGACCACTTAATTTACATTCTATAGTGAGCAATACAAATCAGTGTATTTTTAACGATATTGCTGTAGTTATCACGAAAACAGACATCTCTATACCCTTACACTACTTAAGAGTTTTAGGTAATTATGACATGGTTTTTAATCAATATAATGACACTACTCATTTAGTGTTATGTCTATTAAACAATTGCTATTAACATAAAGTACAGGGATTCTTTAAAGGTTCAAAAAATGGATAGCAGCTTATCACTACTACCCACCTTTAATCGGAAAACCCTACATTTATTTACAATACCATTTCATTTCCCTGCTTAGCTACTATTTCAAAGTGAATGTTCCTTCTCCCTCATCCTTTAGAGATAGCGAGAAGAAGTGCGATAGTGCCTCTACAAGATACTCTGTATCTTTGGCACCTGCTGTTTCATAAGATGAATGCATCGCAAGTTGTGCTAATCCAATATCAACTGTATTGAGTGATACATGTGCATTGGAGATATTACCTAGTGTGGATCCACCTAATACATCAGAACGATTGGTGAATGTTTGTACTGGTACATTGACCTCTTGGCAAATATCCTTAAATACTGCAGCGGATACTGCGTCTGTTGTATATTTTTGGTTTGCGTTGTACTTGATCACAATACCTTGGTTCATCTTTGGACGATTGATAGGATCAGCCTTTTCCACATGGTTTGGATGTACTGCATGTGCATTATCCGCAGAAACCATAAAACTTGAAGCGATTGCCTGTTTGTTTTCTTCTAGGCTCTTGCCTAAAGATAGAGCGATACGCTCTAGTGTATCCTGTAGGAATGTAGAATCAGCACCTTGTTTTGTGCCTGAGCCAACTTCCTCATTATCAAATATCGCAAGGACTGGAATACTCTCACTATCATTAGCCCCCAAGAATCCATATAGACTACCAAAAGCGCATTGTAAATCATCTAGATGTCCTGCGGAGATAAACTCATTCTGTGCACCCCAAACAGTACCTCTTCCACGTGTGTATAGATATAGGTCATGACTGAGGATATCCTCTTTCTTTACACCAACGGACTCTGCCACAATCTCCATGAACTTACCCTTGGCATCCTCGCCACCAAACACCGGTAACATATCTACCTGGGCATTATAGCTAGCTTTGGAGTTGGCTTCACGATTCATATGAATCGCAAGATTTGGTATTAACAACAAGTCTCTATCCACCATAACAAGTTTTGTAATAAATTTACCGTCTTGTTTGATTACCACTCTACCCGCAACAGATAAAGGACGATCAAACCATGGTGCACATAACATACCACCATACTTTTCAACATTGAGCTTTATAACACCTTGTTCTACAATTTCAGGATTTTCTTTAATCTTAAATGTAGGAGAATCACTGTGTGCCGCCGCAATCATATACCCTATATAGGATGTTGTAGGTACACGGAATGCGATAATACTGGATTGATTGCGGATTGTAAAGTATCTACCATCCTTCTCAAGATTCCACTTGCTCGCCTCACTGAGTTCCTTATAGCCGCCCTTGATCAACGTCTTTTTAATTTCATCAATTGCGTGGAAACAAGTAGGACTCTTCTGTAAAAAATCTAGTAACTTCTCATTGATTTCACTCATCTTCATCACCATTCTTCCTTAGATTACAAAGTTTCCATTTCTGAATATAGGTATGATTGTACCATCAAATTGGATACCATCCACATTCATTTCTTTAGTACCAAACATAAAGTCTTCATGTTGGTGAGAATCATTGGCACCAGCTGCCTTTAATTCTTCATCACTCATATTCACACCATTCTTAACGTTCTCTGGATATGGACGTCCCAGTGCTAAATGACAAGCCGCATTTTCATCAAATAATGTATTAAAGAATAGAATATTAGATTTTGAGATTGGTGAGTCATATGGTACAAGTGCTACCTCACCTAGATGTCTAGAACCCTCATCAAAATCTAACAGAGAACGTAGAGTCTCTTCCTCTTGTTTTGCACCAAAGTCTACGACCTTACCATTTTCAAACTTAAACCAGAAACCATCGATCACCTTACCTGCATAGCTTAATGGTTTTGACGCGTAGACAATACCATTCACACCATCACGCTTAGGCATTGTAAAGCATTCCTCAGTTGGAATATTTGGATCAAAGTAGACACCCTTCGGCGTGGCATCGCCACCACCTACCCAGATGTGATTCTTTACAAGTTCAACTGTTAAGTCTGTACCTAACTCACTTGTAAAGTGAAGCTTATCAAAGTTAAAATTCGTTAGCTTGCGTGCATGTTCAACAAGTTCAGCATCATGGATACGCCAATTCTCTAATGGGTCCGTATCCTCACTCACACGACTCGTCATAAAGATTGCGTCCTCGAGCTTTTCAAAAGCTTCCTCATCAGATAATGATGGGAATACTGCATTTGCCCACTCTTGAGATGGAATACCAATGACACACCACTGTCCTTCATTATTCATTAGGTACTTCTGTAAGCTTCCCATTTTTTTACTAACTGCCATTTGACTAGCTACAATCTTGTTGTGATCAACACCTTGTAAGCCTCCTGGTGCTTCTGAAAGAATACTGAGATAACAAGCACCATCATCATGTTGTTTCTTGAGGCGATCGTATTGCCAATCTGCGATATCGGAAAGTGTTTCTTCACTCTGATATGTATAATCCAATCTACTCAATTCATCATCGTTCCAATTGATAATGACTTTCTTCGCACCCGCAAGATAAGCTTCTTTACTAACCATGCGTACAAACTCATAATCACGTACAGCAGCCTTAATGACCACTGGTTGATTCTGTTGTACATTCAAACCACGTACAACAGCTAACTTCGCTAACTTTTGATACATCTCTTTACTCGCACTCATCACTCATTCTCCTCCATAATCTCTTCTTGATATCCTGGTAATGCCATAATTTTATTCATAAATGTATGATCAATAATAAATAAGTTTGGTCCAAATGGATTGATGACCATCGCATCATACTTCTCTTTTATATACGCAAAACAGGCGATAATATCTTCTTCCTCCACCGACATGCTTGATTCATCATACACCTGTCGATTTAATAAAATCGCATGCCAATCCGTAAATGTTGTTAATAATGTTTTACTAGGATCAATATTCATATGTACAGATACATAGTTTTCATCATCTTCTGTATTTGTATATCGCAACATGTAGTACTTACCATGACATACTTCATATAGAAGAGCTCCCATATACTCCCGTACACCGACAAAGCGACGATACTCCTGTAGTAACCCACACAATCCTGGATTCTCTAATACAGATTGATCTTTGACCATACTGCTGATCACACCAAACTTTACAAGTTTTCCTTTGCCCATAAAGTCTAACTTCACTGTTATCTTCTTTTCACTGGCAAATTGTACCTGTTTATCATCCTGTTGGATTGATATCACCTTTGCCAGTGTATCACCAACATCGCTGATATGAATGTTGACAGTATCACCAACACAAATCTTACCATGGATGATTCCACTACATGTACTAGGATCTATCACCTCTTCAATCAATAACGTATATCTTCGACTCGGATTCAACAGTGCAATCTTTTCTTTCTTTTGGATACGTAATCGATGACGATATTCACGATATTGATTGAAGATAAATAACACTGTCGCAAACACCAACAATACACCCACTATGTTTCTTGCATTCGCATTTGATTGTTGCGGTAAGATCATTAAATTTACAGATAACGAAACAATCAAACCAAAGAAAGCTACATACTTAGTAAACAGTGGTAACTGAAACAAAGGTACCTGTTCATGTAAATATCTTTTTCGATATATCTTTTCTACTTTCGATAACATCCACAAACACCCCAATGTTATCCCACATAGAATCACAATCGAAAGATACACACGTAAAGGTGTTACAAGCTGCCTTGTACTATATAACACTTGATAGAACGCTACTCCAGATGTCATAGCGTACGCAAGTGATAACATCACCATAACAACACACAACAAAATTCTTTGCATTGGCTTCCTCCAATAGAAATAAGTTTATCACAATATAGCAGTCATCATAGCAAAAACACCATAGTACTCCATAAAAAATCCAATTGCCAAAAAAGGTCCAAACGCAATTCTTTCCTTGCGATATACCAACATCATCCCCATCGCCATCAAAGAACCAACACAAAGTACAACACTTAACTTGTGTATCGTTAGATACAAACTCATCACACTGATCAGTTTCAAGTCTCCGCCACCGATGCATTCTCTACCAAACGTGTATTTGGTAACTACATATAAAAGTACAACCATACCAAATACACCTAACATCCTGATACAATCCTCTATCCACATCACATGATTCCTGCTTGCATGTAACATATATAACAGGATGATTACGATATGTGTGCCATCCGGTATCTCCATCGTACACATATCGATATACCCAACTGCCACAAGCACACACAACAAAGATATATTCCACATATCCATACAAAAGTTAGTCCTCCTTACAACAAACATACACAATAACCCCATACCAACTTCACTACATAAATACCTAGGACTAACTTTTGAACCACAATACCTACACTTCCCCCTGCAAGCAACAAAGCTAATCACAGGAATTAAATCATACCAATGCAAAAGGTGCTTGCAGGCATCACACCGACTACGCATTCGAAAATCATGTTGTATATATTGATCACACATACATAATAAAAAGCTTCCAAGATGGAAGCCAAACACACATATCATAAACAAGTACATCTTATCACCTCGATAACATATACCACTGATACATTGATTATCCCTATAATTTCTCAAGGATCTTATCACGATTGAATAAGATGACCACAACAGAGACAATCTGGGAGATTACTGCGATTGCTGAGACAATATAATTCCCCTCTGCTAAGAAATGACCTGTAATACAACTCATTAAGATTTGTACCCAACTAGATAAAAGAATCGCCAGGGTGAAATCCTTTAGACTGATTTTTGCATGCGATGCCACGTATGGGATGATACCATTAGGAATACCTGGTACCATACAGGACACAGCCACAACAAACACAGGATTGCCTTCATTGATTTTACGCAATAACCAGTTATCTTTCTGTGTTGTGTCCATTGCTAGTCGTATGGAATTACCAACTTCACGCAATACGACAAAGACCAACACATTACCTGCGGTAAAGCCTAGCCAACATAGTAGGAATGCACGCCACCAACCAAATAAGAAGGCACCGACAAACTGAATAATCGCACCAGGTAAGATCACACTGACAACCTGCAGCATACTGATCATAAATAGAGCGACATAGGCACCATAGTGACCTTGCTGCTGGATGTAGTCAGCTAAGTCAGCTTGATTGCCAGAGAGTAGTAATTCCCAAACCTCCATGATGATTGGTCCAAATGCACGATAAACCAACATCACAATGAGTGCTAGTACTACAAATATCAATCCTACAAGAGCAGGTTTTTTTAACCGTTTAATCTTTTTTCTCATGTTTTCCTCAAATACAAATCAAAACAATACCATAGAGCTGAAAATAAACGCAACTACAATCTTGAATATGTCCCTTATCAATGATTATTTTTCTAGATATGTATCTATATCTTACGTAGGTAGTCTGACTTCACACTATGTTTCTTTAAGAAATCACGCACATCATCAAACTGATCTTCCTCAAAAAATAGTGCAGATGTCATCTTGTTTTGTTTGAAGTAGATACTGTTGTCATTGCGTGATAATGTAACCTGTCCCGCTTTGGAAAACTTTGTTAGATTACCCATCATGACAATGCCCTCATCAGATAGACCAGACTTCATAAAATAGTACATCACACCCAATACAATTGGTACGATAAACTGTACGATACGGAAGATTCCCTCATAACGCACAAAGCCAATTACAGCTACCGCAAAGAAGAATACAGGAATCAACCACTTCATCTTATTACCAACTTTCGTTTCTATTTTAACTGTATTCGATACCATTAACATTCTGGTAAATACCAGGAAGATTACTGCATCAAATACATATAATATCAAGTTTTGTATTTCCATTTCCTTCACCTCTTCCACATTCTAGCACATGTCTTTCATCTATACATAGTAATAGCGAACCTCATAGTATCTTGTGGTTCGCTATTATACTTATTGTTTATCTTCGTTTAACCAAACAACAGTCTTACCTTCTTTTGTTGTTTGGACAACATTGGTAATTGTAAAGCCTGCATCCCGTAGAATATTAATCATCTGCTCTACTGGAATCTCACCAGTCGCCTTTACGACAACCTCAGAACCTCGATCTGTATGATACACAGCTAGATTTTCAACATTTGCCTTAGCATCGCCAAAGAGCTTTGTGACCTTGGCGAATACACCAGGCTTATCATCAATCAACATCACAAAACGCGTACCCTGTTGTTTCAAACCCATTAGTTCTACTAAAGTTTGGAAGATATCCTTCTCTGTGATGATACCTACCACATGTTGTTCAAAATCAACAACAGGAAGTACATTGATTGTATTCTCCAACATGATCTCAGCTGCTTCCTCTAAGAAGACATCAGGAGATACCGTGTGTACATCACGAATCATAATATCCTTCGCACTTGTTCGTGATAGAAGATAGTTGAGCTCATAGATAGAAAGTGCTGTCGCATTTCTACCAGAAGTATCATTGACAAGACCTTCAGTGATTAATCCAATTAGCTTATTGTTGCCATCGACAACAGGTAAGCGATGGAAATGATTCTTACCCATTAACTCCAATGCCTTTGATAATGATGTTTCAGCGGTAATCGTGACGGGATTTACCGTCATATGATCTTTTACATACATCGTTCTATCCTCCTAAGTAAACTTTCTGAACCTGAGGACTTTCAGCAAGTTGCTTACCAGTACCCTCAAGTGTAATCTTACCTGTTTCTAATACATATGCACGATTGGCAATGGCTAATGCCATCTTCGCATTCTGTTCTACTAATAATATTGTAGTACCTTGTTTATTAATTTCCTCTATAATTCTAAAGATTTCTTTGACAAGTAGTGGAGATAGTCCCATTGAAGGCTCATCCAACAGTAAGATCTTTGGCTTAGCCATCAAAGCTCTACCCATTGCCAACATCTGCTGTTCACCACCAGATAGTGTTCCAGCAAGCTGTTTTTTACGTTCCTGTAAACGAGGAAACAGCTCGTACACACGCGCTAAATCATGCACGATACCATCTTTATCCTTACGCGTAAAAGCACCCAAGTCAAGATTCTCCTCAACCGTTTGCGAAGCAAATACTCTTCTTCGCTCAGGAATCTGCGCTAAACCCATTGTGACAATCTTATGTGCTGGAATCTTAGTGATATCCACACCATCCAATGTAATAGAACCTGATGCAGGTCGTAATAGACCTGATATTGTATGCATGGTTGTTGTTTTACCTGCGCCATTTGCGCCAATCAACGTAACAATTTCACCATCATTAACTTCAAAGCTTAAACCTTTGATCGCTTCGATCATGCCATATCGCACTACTAAATTTTCAACTTTCAGCATATCTCTACTCTCCTAAGTACGCCTTTATAACATCCTGATTGTTGCGAATCTCATCAGGTGTTCCTTCAGCCAACAACATTCCATAATTCAATACAGAGATCTTTTCACAGATACCCATGACCAACTTCATATCATGCTCAATTAGTAAGATTGCAATATGGAATCGATCCCGTACAAGACGAATCGTATCCATCAGATTCTGTGTCTCCTGTGGATTCATACCCGCCGCAGGCTCATCCAACAACAATAATTTTGGATGTGCACCAAGTGCACGAATGATTTCCAACTCACGTTGTTTACCATACGGTAAATTACGTGCTAATTTATCCGCATCATTTTCAAGATGGAATACTTTTAATAACTCCATCGCCTCAGCATCTAATTCCTTTTCCTGGCGGATAGACTTCGGTGATTTCAACATACCAGAGAATAGTCCATAACTTGCATGGCTATCTAAAGCTACCAATACATTTTCTTTCACCGTCATATCTTGGAATAGACGAATATTCTGGAAGGTACGTGCAATCCCACGACGAGTGATGATATAAGGTTTTAGACCACTGATCTTCTTACCTTCTAATACCACTGTTCCATCCGTCGGAGCGTATACACCAGTTAACATATTAAATACGGTTGTCTTACCAGCACCATTTGGTCCAATCAAGCCATAGAGCTGACCCTCTTCAATCTTCATTGAGAAATCATTGACAGCTCTTAAACCACCAAAGTTAATACCCAGTTCATTGACTTCTAGAATATATTTCTTTTCACTCATGAATGAACCTCCTTAGACCTTTTGAAACGCTGTAAGAATAACTGCACCTTAGGCGCATTCTTAATCAACATCATCAAAATCAACACGATAGCATACACCAACATACGATAATCACTCACACTACGTAATACCTCAGGTAATAGTGTTAATACACCAGCGGATATAACTGATCCAAAGATATTACCCATACCACCTAAGACAACCATAACAAGAATCTCAATGGATTTATCTAGTGTGAAGATACTAGGTTGTAAGAAACCCATGTAGTGTGCATATAGAGCACCGCCAACACCCGCAAAGAATGCCGAGAATAAGAATGTAATAATCTTATACTTTCTAGTATTAACACCAGAGGATTCTGCCGCAATCTCATCTTCACGAATCGCGATAATTGAACGACCGTGACGAGAATGAATGAGTGATAGTGACAGGAATACAGTTAGTGCCGCAAGCACAAACGCCCAAGTGAAGTTGGCATATCGACTGATTGCGGTATAACCCCCTGCACCACCTAAAACCTTTAGGTTAATCAAAATATTACGTACAATCTCACCAAAAGCCAACGTGATAATCGCTAGATAATCACCACGTAAACGAAGCGTAGGCAAACATACCAGTAAACCAAATGCCATCGCCACAATACCACCAACCAAGATCGCTAATGGAAATTCCAGTACCGGCAACAATCTCAAAGACTTCGAGAAAAACGCAGAAGCGTAAGCACCCACTGCCATAAATCCAGCATGACCTAAGGCAAGCTCACCCAAGAAACCAGCCGTCATATTCAAGGATACAGTCAAGATGACATTGATACACATCGACATCAAGACACCTTGCCAATACGAAGTTAAAATACCTGCACGCATGAGTAAAGAACAGATGATATAAACAACAAGAGTGATCGCAAACTCAAGAAATACACGATTACGCATAGATAATTTCTTCATAGCTTATACCTTCTCCTTTACATTCTTACCCAAGATACCTGCCGGCTTAAATACCAACATCAAAATCAATATCGTAAATACAATCGTATCCGTTAGTTGAGAAGAGATATACGCTCTTGTCATCGCTTCCACCATACCCAGGATAAAGCCACCAATGACAGCACCAGGAATCGAGCCAATACCACCCAATACCGCCGCAATGAACGCCTTAATACCAGGCAGTGATCCAAGCGTAGGATTGATCATCGGATAACAGTTGGTGTACAAGATACCAGCAATCGCTGCCAAAGCACAACCAATGCCAAACGTTAAACTGATTGTCGTATCGACATTGATACCCATCAACTTCGCAGCACCCTCATCCTCAGATACCGCACGCATCGCCTTACCCATCGTTGTCTTATTCGTAAACAACGTCAACAGAATCATCAAGACAACAGAGACAATAAAAGTCACATAGTAATTCGATTGAATCGTAATCACTCCAATCTTTAATGCTGGAAGCGTAATAAAAGAAGGATATGGTTGTGGATTAGCACCAAAAATCAGCTGAAATGCATTCTGCAATAAATAACTAATACCAATTGCAGTAATCAAAAGAGAAATACGACTCGCTTTCCGTAATGGTTTGTACGCAATCTTCTCCATTAAAATGCCCAATAACGCACACGCAACAATCGAAATTATGACTGCCAGCCACCAAGGCAAACCCATATTCATGCATACAAAACTGACGTACGCACCCACCATGATGACATCCCCATGCGCAAAGTTAATGAGCTTTGCGATACCATAGACCATCGTATATCCAAGCGCAATCAACGCATAGATAGAGCCTATATTTAAACCGTTGATCAATTGCATAAAAAACTGATTCATGCATATACCTCCTTACCCCATATAACACAATAGGGAGCTTTATATCTCCCTATTATCTATTTAATTTCCTGATGTAAATTTTGTGTAATTACCATTCTTGATTTCAACAAATACTGGATCTTTAATTGGATCACCATTGTCATCAAATGATAGATGACCAAGAATACCACTATAGTTAGAATCCTTGATTGCCTTTACGATATCACTAGCCTTTAGAGAACCAGCTTTCTCAATCGCTTCAAGCATCAACTTCGTTGAATCATAAGCATTAATACCAAAGGAATTGATATCAGTACCAAACCTCTCTTTATACTCCTTCATGATATCTTGTACAGAGTCCATATCAGGAGAATACTGATTGATGAAAATCGCACCTTCAACTGCGGAAGAATCATTACCGGCTACACTGACAACACCATCCCAACCATCAGCACCAACAATCTGAGCACTGATACCTAAGTTTCTTGCCTGCTTGGCAATTTGAACATCCTTTTCATAATAGTTAGGCACAAACAATACATCGATATCCTGTGCAGAAATCTTTGTTAGCTGAGAACTGAAGTCCTGATCAGCAGTAGAGAAGGCTTCAGATAAAACAACAGTTCCACCCTTACTTTCAAATTCCTTCGTGAAAGCTTCTGTTAAACCAGTAGAGTAGTCATCATCACTATTGTAGATGATCGCAGCCTTGCGTAAATTCAGCGTATCATATGTGAAATCCGCAACCTGTTCAGCCTGTTGAGGGTCTGTATAACAAGCACGGAAAACATTAGGTCCACCCTCATTTGTGATATTAGCAGCAGTGCCACTTGGAGTAATAATAGGAATACCAGTTTCAGCACTCTGAATTGCAATCGCATATGTCTCACCAGAAACAGTACCGCCAACAATACCTGCAACCTTCGTATCTGAAATAAACTTATTATAGATATTTAAAGCCTGTGTTTGATCACCTTGAGAATCCTGTACATCCACCTTAATGTCAGTACCATGTTCCGCATTGTAATCCTCTACGGCAAGCTTCACCGCATTCGTTACAGCCAGTCCATACACTGCATAATCACCAGTTGTAGGGCCAAGCGTACCAATTGTATAAGACTTCAAATCACCAGCACCCTCATAATCAGAAGACGCATTCGAAGCAGCCTGACTAGAACCTTCCGCAGATTCACAAGCCGCAAGAGACACTGCCATCAGGGCAGCCAATCCACCTTTCATCCATTTACTAAAACCCATAATTACCCTCATTTCTAAACTTCATACTGAAGATGTACTTATTATATTTGCCATGATATTGAAAATCAACACATTTTCACACAAAATTTTCACATTCTATGTAAATAATTTTCACAATGAAAATTATTTACACTAATATAATTTCACAAACTAAATCCTTGCCAATAAAATTCCAAACAATATAATATATGCACGAGGTAAAAAATGCATGACATCTGGAATCCATGGCATGGATGTAAAAAAGTCAGCGAAGGCTGCCAAAACTGTTATATGTACTACTTGGATAAAAAACGTAATATGGACGGTTCACACATCTATCCCACCAACAACATCAAATATCCACTCTCAAAAAATCGAAGAGGTGACTACAAAATCCAAAGCGGAGAACTCATCCGTGTCTGTATGACATCCGACTTCTTCCTTGAGGAAGCGGACCAATGGCGAGACCAAGCATGGGATATCATGCGTATGCGAAGCGATGTTAAATTCTTTCTACTCACCAAACGCCCAGAAAGAGTCAAGGACTGCCTACCCAACGACTGGAACGATGGATGGGAGAACATCATATTCAATATCACAGCCGAAAATCAAAAACGCGCAGATGAACGCATTCCCATCCTGCTAGACCTACCATTTAAACACAAAGGAATCATGTGCGCTCCCCTCTTATCAAAGATACATATCGAAAAATATCTCAGCGATGAAATCGAACAAATTATCGTCGGAGGAGAAAACTACGATGGTCACCGCCCATGCCATTACGAATGGGTAAAAAGCCTCTATGAACAAGCCACCGCAAAAAACATCACCTTTGCCTTCACCGAGACAGGATCCACATTCGTAAAAGACAACAAAACCTACAATATCCCAAGAATCTTACAATCCCAACAAGCCTTCCACTCAGGACTCCAACACCAAGGAAGAAAACACAACTACATACTCACAGATTCATTCAATAATCCAATTCCAGAAGAACAGCTCTATGTCAGACGCTTTGAAGAAGAATGCGAAACCTGTGGTACACGACTAATATGTAATGGTGTCGACCCAACACAAATCAAATAAACATAGCAAGCAACAGCTTAATGATATGTATCATCAAGGAGAGTATTCAGAAACTCCATTGAATACCCCTTTCATTCCTCAAATTAGTTTGTATAAGCATTAAAAGGGAAGTACCGATCATCAGTACTTCCCTTTTAATCGATAGTGCCTTATCAGGAAATCTCCCTAACAAAAACAGTAATAATCTCTATGAATATAGATTACACGAACATGGCTAAAACTTCAAGTAATTTTTTACATAAAATATAATTCATGCTCTATTTATTTCTTTTCTTATATTCTACATTAATACTTTTTTTAATTAAATCGACTCTGATATATTTTATATATTTGTAAATTAAATCTTTCAAATTCTCAGTATCAATAAGTGGTGTATTCCCCTCACTCTGCTTCTCGACTTTTTTAAATATTTCTTCCCTTTCATTAACTAGGTTTTCATACTTTTTTATAAGAATTTCATTTCTTCCTTGCTTTAATATTAGATCGATTACGGAATTTATATCCTTCTCAACTCTCTTCAGGTATCGCAAAAAGCTCTCTCTTGCCTCTTTCATATGTTCCTTATCTAATAGGTGAGATAGCTTATATTCTACTTGTTCTTCTATGCATTTCTGACTAATTCTGCTATTGCAGCATTCACAAAAATAGTATTGATATACTCTATATACCTTCCCTCTGATTTTCTTATGTGTGCTATCGCATTTTAATGTACTTCCACATTTTGAACATACTAAAATCCCTCTAAATGGATACTGATATTTCTTTTTTCTTGAGCATAACTTAACTCTTTCCAATGCAGCTATCTGTAGATCTTTAGTTATAATTGCAGGTATCACACCTTCATAAACTTTCCCATATAGTTCAACATCTCCTGTGTACGCTCGATTCTTCAATATCCTATATATATCCTCCTTCCACCATCTCTTTCCTAAAGTTTTTTCCTTCTTAAAATCCTGATATATTTCATTAGCAGTTTTTTTACCGCTTGCTACTGTTTCAAAAATATAGCGAATGTATCTTGCTTTCTCTTCATCAATGATTAAATAATGCTTATCCTGCGGATCTCTAATATAGCCAAGTGGAACTTTTGACTTGCAATAATACCCACGTTCTAACGCTTCTGACATACCTCTTTTTGTTCTCCATGATATGCTATCTTCCTCCCATTGAGAAATTACTCCAATCATTAATATAAACGTCCTACCAGATGGAGTTGTTGTATCAATATTCTCTGTAATACTTACTAGTTCGATTTGATATTCTTCTAGTAATTCTATTAAATATGCTAAATCTTTAACACTTCTTGTAAGTCGATCCAAATTATGAATAATCAATATATCAATACTTTTTGTTTTGATTAATTCAATTATTGATTGTATATGTGGTCTTTTTAAATTTCTTGCTGAAGCACCACGTTCTTCTCTTATTTCTAATTCATAACAATCTGCTTCATATTTATATTTACAATATTCCTCTATTTTTCGTTTTTGTTCACCAAGATTATACCCATTTACTACCTGCCATTGGGTAGATTCCCTAACATAGCCAATTATCTTTTTCACGCTTTATGTATCTCCTTATAATTTATTATGTACTGGCATCAAGCACATCTTCCATTAAAACAAAGGGAAAATACCAGCTGCAATCTATTTCCCTGGTATCTTAGCTATGTGTTTATAAATTATTTGCTTCGTATTTTTTGATTTCTTTATACAGCGTTGATCTACTTACCCCTAATCGCTTGCACATATATCTTTGAGTAATATTTCTTTTCTTATATTCTTTATATAGTTCTTCAAACAAAAATTTATCTATGCGTACATGTACCCTCCCTTTATACTTTCCTTCTTTCTTAGCAATGGCAATACCTTCAGCTTGACGTTCTAATAAAACTTCACGTTCAAACTCATTCAGTGCAGCAATTATTGTCAAAAACAATTTACCAGATGGTGTACTAGTATCAATCTTTTCTTTTTGAGATTCAAAAGAAATTCCCTTTGCATGCATGCTTTCTACTAAATGTAGTAGATCTTTTGTTGATCTACTTAATCTCGAAAATGATTCAACAACAATGGTATCTCCTTCTCTAGCAAACTCCAGCATAGCTTTAAGCTGCGGTCGATCCACATGCTTTCCTGTTGCTTTATCAGCAAAGACTTTTTCAATATTTAATTTTTTAAGCAATTCATCTTGTCGTGCAAGTGATTGATGTTCCGTAGAAACTCGCTCATAAAATATTCTCATTTCTTTTCCTCATAACCTTAACTAAAACATGTAAAGTCACACATATTTGTTATAATATTTTGGGAGCTATTTTATAGCCCCATGGAGGTGGTTTTTATAGCCTCAAATTTACGCATGCTATCCCTAGGGCAAATATTTCCTAAAAATGGAAATGGTGCAAATAGTAGTTGTTACATTGCAACTACTTGTTGCTATCATCCAAATTTGTAGAGAGGTATTGAAGACTAAATAGTCTTCACCTAGGATAGCGTGCAAATTGAAAAGAGGAGTTGGTCGCTCCTCTTTTCCTTTGCCCTAAGACAAAACATTTCCTACATCATTATTATAATCTTTACCGAAATATTTTCAACTATAAGGATTTTGTAGAAAATAAGTTCGTTCAAATAGGCTATAGTCTATTTGAACACTTTCCTTTTTAAATATTATATGTGTATCTAGAGTAAAATGAATACCCTAAATACACATATTTGCTTTTTCTAGAAAATTGACTCTAAAAACCCAATAATCACTTCATTATTTAGATTCAATTTCTTTCTATGATTCACTATCTTCATTAATTTCTTTCTGTTTAATCAATTTTGGTGATGTCACAGTATAGTCTGCTGATGATATTTCATTAGAAATATTTACATCAAATGAAAATCCAAATCGTTGTTCATAAACATTTTCTTCAATATCTTCAAACTGTACCACCAATGTAACACGCCCTCCAAGCGAACTAAGAATTCTTCCAAACGAACGAATTCTTAAAATAGCTTGGATTTCATTTCCTCTCTCCACAAAAGAATTCCCATACTCATTCTGAAACGGAGCAGCAACGCAAACCTCATCATAGGTTTCTTCTGTTGCCTCTTTGATACATACTTTAAATGCCGTGATACATACTTTAAATGCCGTTCCATTTCCAATATTTCGTAGACATGGAAACACTGTAACACCTCCGTTTTCTTCTTTCAAAGTAGTCTTACTAACTAAAGGTTCCAAATATGGAAGTTTTAATACCGAATAATTCATTTTTTATCCTTTCCGCTTGCCTGATTGATTCAGCAAGCTATTCATTATTCATATTTATTATGCTATTTTTGATATTTTTTCATTAAACTTTTTTGAAATTTTTCTAATTTTATTTAATATCTATCTTCTATTCTCGTGTTCTAGCAACAAATACTTTGAAAAGATAAAATTCCCAATAAAAAACGAAGGTGCTTATCTACTCAACGGCTAAGCACCTTCTATTCTATTATTATGGATAAATCTATTTATTTAACTATTGGGTATGCACTTTAGATTTTATATAAAAAATCAACGTATCCATTCTTAATTAGTTCTTTCCCCAAATAAAATAGTATTCCTGCATCTTCAACATATTGTTTGAATAAATCATCAAATACAACCAGTTGTCCATTGTTTGTAATAAATCCTTGTTCAGAGAAAGAATAATACTCATATAAGTTTGAAAAATCATAAAATCCACGTGTAAATGTTTGTCCTCCGCATGAATTTAGTGCAGAATACTGTGAATGGTTTCCACCTTCACAATTCACAAAATTCATTGGATATACATAATAATTTTCTAAGTTTATTTCATATAAGGGCTTTAATGTATAGTTGAATCTCTCCTTTTTAAATCTTGGTATGTCTCCTTCAATACTCGTTCTATTCCACGGATTTAACAATAGCGCATAACGATTTATATTTATTTCTTTTCTTTCTGTTGTGATTTTCGTTGTATCAATAAATTTTCGCTTGAGTAGTTCTTCATATAGTAGAACTATTTTTTCATTGGCATATTCATGTTCATAATGTAATGAATCCTTAGTCAATAAAGTATTAATAACTTCATCATAATTTCTTCTACTTATTATTTCTCGAATTAGCGTTTCAATTACATATAATTTAACTTTACTATCGGCACTACCTACAATATTTTTTATCTTTTTAAAATTAGTAAATTCTTCGGTGTTTGTTTTCTTTAAGCAATTAAACATTGTCTATTCTCCTCCGTTAAAACTTCTAGTTTTCATCAAATATTATCCTTTTAATCAATTACTTAATACTCTGTAGTCTCACATTACCTTAGCACAAAGTTTTAATACCTCCTGATTTTGTTTTAATTCAGCATCTGTTTTGGTTTTACATTTTCTAAACATCTCCCATCTACCACCCTCTTCTGGATGTTCAACACCAATACATCCAATACTCGGATATTTCTTAAAGTAATCACTATATCTATCTAGAATTACTTTCTTCTTCTCCATAGGAACTACAACAAAATTCTTATGGCAGAATTCTGAATTTAAATAAGCTTGTGAAAATGCTTTGTCTATATCAGCAAGTTTGAATTCAAAACTACATAATTCAATATGAAATCCCTTATCATCATTTACCTTTTCTACCGTGAGCAGATCAACTCCACCATGTCTTGCCTGACATTCAAACTGATATGCAATGATGTTTTTTCTATATCCATACTTTTTCCAAAAGTGTTCTTTTAACGCTTTTTCTTCTACAAATTTCATAAAGTATATCCCTTCTATTAGCCCCAATTGCTATTAAATAATGAATCTTGAACCCATTCTTTTGGCTTTTCTTTAAATGCATTTTTATTAGGAGCTACCTTTCTTTTGGCTTTTCTCAGAACCTGCATTTCATCTGTTCCTGAATCGATATTCTCAATTGTTTCATTTTGTCTCATAGAACTAACTGAAGAGTTGGATGATTGCATCAACATATATTCATGTGTAAGGCTGAAATTCTGCATTTCTATCAATTTACTTTCAATTGTGTAATTATCTGTATAATCCTTTTCTGAGCGATTAAATACATACCAAAAGTAAGGGTAATATCTTGTTACAATAGGCATCTTACGCTGGCGTAAGACAACTGCTTCAGACAGAGATAAATGTGCTAATTTATCCTTTGTAATAACAGGTACGGCATCAAAATGTCTTGTTTCTTTATTCCACTTTAATTTTTTTCCAGCTCGTTCAGAAACCTCACGCAATGTTTCTTCAGTAGATGCTAATAAGAAAATCGTATTCATTATGTTTCCCTTGATCGTCTTAGCTTCTTCTCTTCCATACTTCTCATCTAATTGAGAATATTCCTGAATTACAATGTGCCAGCGGATTCCTCTGAATCTTGATGCAGCAAAGATAGTATTTGGATTGGATATCGCTGGAGAGATTCCAAATTCATCCCATACAATATCCCAAGGAATCGGTAATCTTTGCTTAGGATACTTTCTTGCACCGTTTACAAGTTCATTATACAACTGCGTAACAAATATACTTACAAAAGGGTGATACGTTGATTTTTCATCATTAACAACCATGAAGATTGCTGTAGGTCTTTCTATAAAATCTTGGAAACTAAAGCTAGAGTAGGATGTCATTTTACGTACTCTGTCATTGATGAGTCCTATTTGCATCTTATTTGCAAAAGTAGACATAACAGAACCTCTTTCATCCGTTCCCATCTGTGTTATTTTGATTAGCTTTTCATAGCTTCTATCTGTAACTCGTCTAGTATTTTCCAAATACCATTGTAATAAGCCTTGCTTTTTACTAGGTGTAACCTGATAAATCATGAAGCCTTCATTTGTAAGGTTATTAATATTTTGGAAATTAATCTGTTCATCTTTCAAATGACAGATATTCCCATCATCATCTAGCCATTCATACTCAAGTAAAAAGCAAACTGCACCTTCCATCAAAGCCTGCGCTTGTTGCCAGAAGTGAGCCTGCTTTGCATTCTTTTCTTCACAAAGCGTTCTACAGATATCTGTAAGCTGCTCAAACGCATCACTATAGTCTGGTTTACTGTAATATATATCACGTTCGGCTGCATATAACTCTTCTTGTATTTGTTTATATTCTTTAAATACTCTATGCTCCAGCACTTTCATATCTTTGTTATCGCTAGGTGCGTTGAGGATGTCATAATATGACTTAATTAACTTTCTTTGAGCTGCTAGATACTTCTTCTTCAGACTAAAATAAAATTCTCTTTGTGTCGGATTCTTCCATTCACACTCTGCTTTCTTCTGAGCTTCCCTATACTTCTCTATGACAATACCAAATGGATTCCAACATTCACTTTTAGATGGATCAACGAAGTCAAAAACTACAACATTATAATTGTCAGCTTTTAATCGTCCGTAATGACTCTCTAAAAGTTCTCTTTTAATATCATTGACAAACATGCTGCTTCCACCAATTCTATTAGCTTCAATCATTGCATGTACAACTGAAGTTGTCTTACCTGAATTCGTTGTACCTATCGTTAGGTCGTGATTATCATCCGCATCTACATATAATCTTGATTTATATGTTCTAATAGGCAATCCGCTTCTTCTATTTGTTGTTTCTCCAGCAATGTTCCATTTCTTAAGCTCATTTACCTTCCATCTATCGCTCCACTTCATTCTCTGGACACGTGTATTCCAAAAGTGTTTTATAGGATTAAAGACATAATCCATATAATCACGGATGTGCGGTTTTAATATTACCCATTTAGCATTCCATCTACGTTTGATATTCCAGTTATTATTTTCTAAAGCTCGCTTCTTTGCTTTTGAATAATACTCTCTGTATTCTGCATACCAAATCTTTGAACTGCATAAATAATGTAATACAAGAATCATTGCTAATATGATGATATAGAATAATCTAAATGAAAATATCTTTAATAATGGTATTCTAAGAGTCAAAACATCTACTCTTATAAAACTTAAAAGCCAGTTTATACCACTGACAATAAAGTTGATCAGCAAAAAGAAAAGCAGTATTGCTTCTAATGGATATGTAATTGCTCCTATCCACCATTTGTAATCTGTTATATATCTCGTATGATTCAAATATAAGTGATCGATATGCCCCTCTGCATCAAACGTGAATCTTTGTAAGCCCTGCTTGGATTCCCTATCATTTGCTATATGTGTATATGCATCTTTTTCTTCAGCAGTAAGACGTCTTTCTTCAGCTCGTCTTTCTCTCTGTCTCTTATTTGGAATAACATACCATCCTAAGAAGGTTATTAATCCAATAAAGATTAATATACTTGCTAATTTAAAATAGTTTGTATTTCCTTGCCAGAACATAACATTCGGATCCATCGTGAATGAAAACAATCCAAACAGTTTAGGCTGCTGTGATAAAGCGATGATATCAAAGTTGAATGATAGCAACCATGCAATTTGTAATGCTAAAAAATAACTAATAATTAGATATATAATTGCAAATACTATCGTCTTTAATAATTTCCCCATTCTATCTCCTTTCATTATTTAACAGATACTGCTATCCGTTCATCATTTCTTAAATATGCTTCTATTTCATTTTCAATTTCTTGACCATGCTGCTTGATTGCGTGTTTAACACCTCTTGGCAATCTTCTTCCCAACAAACCCTTAAAGCCATGATAATCCGTTTTATTTAGACTTTGTCCTTTCCTATAGAAGTTCATTACCCTTTGTGCTTCTTTATTACCACTATTTTCTGCATCATAGATTTGTGCAATAGCATCTGCTTTTTGTGTTTCTGACTTTGCATTTAATAGACTCGTAGCACCTTTTAAAAACTTATCATTTGATGATTCCCCAAGTCTTTCTGCAAGCATGCCAGCTTCCTTTAGATTATTGTCTTTAATCAGATTCACCACTTCTACCTGCTGTGGTGTGAAGTCCTTTGTATCAATTCCTTCATATATCTTTGATACGATTTGAATTGCATTAGCTATTTTCCATTCGTTTAAAGATGTCATATTGCGTTTGTCCGTTTCCTTTAAATCCTTAAAACTTTTCAGGATTGAATTTGCAATCTGAACTCTGAGCTTTTGGTCATGTGTTTCTTTTAGATGTGAAATATTATCATTTGTTAAATCGTTTCTGATATTGTCTAGCTTGTCTAATTCTTGTGTAAATATTGAATAATCCTCTTTGCAACTATCACACTGTAAAACTTGATTTACAATATTATCTAATTGTTCTCTATATGGAATCATCGATGCTGCGTTATATTGTAATCTTCCTGTGCGTGGTAATTGTGAATAAAGATTTGCAATTGCATTTAAAATCTCATATGGAAGATTATTAATTTCACTTATCATCTTTTGTTTCAGTGGTGTAATCTTCTTTAATGCATCTTCAGCATTGTCCATGTACTTTTCTTTATACAATTTTCTAGCAGCAATTTCGTTTACAAACATTCCTTTTACATAATCTATTTCTTTCTTGGTAAGTTTTCCCCTATCTCTAGAATGTTTTTTTTCCAAAAAATTAACATGGATATGTGGATGCTTTGTATTCGTATGATAATCTTCCCACCAAATCATATTCTGCGGATCAAGCTTTAATTTTTTAAAACTCTTATATAAAACCGTCTTGGTAATCTTTGCAAAATCTTCTTGGTCTTTAATCTCATACTCCTTTAAGCTATCAAAACTATCTAATGAAACAACTAGATTCCATACAATATCTCCATCTTTAGAAAATGCACTTTTAGAATTTTCAATCCATCTATTTCTATCTTCATCGGTATACAATTTACCTTCATTCGTCATTGTAAAGTACTCTTTTTCAGATGAGTCACGTGTCGCTGAAGCTCTACTTGTATAATCCATCAGTGAACCATCCAGTGAATTTTTTAAATTAAAAGATGAAGAAATAGTATTTTTATCTACTACTTCCTCATCTATAAATGTTGTTTCTGATTCGCCCATAGAGTCTTTAGTTGCATCATCTCGTGACAAATAAGTTGTATATCCACCAAAAATTGAATCACAATTTAACTTACCTTTGTATCCAGAATTCGATGGTGCGTGCTTACCAAATTGCAAGAACGTTGCTTTTACTACAATACTTTTATCCATAATTTATCACTTATTAATGATTAAAGTATTTCAAATCATCGTTAGCTTTCTCTTGATTTTGCACAACAGTTTGCACATCTTCAACATCTTTTTGTTTATCTAATTGCTCTTTATTTACATTAGTTTGTACAGAAGTTTCTGTTTTTTGTACTTTTGTTTTTCTTCTTGATGAGCGTTTTGGCTTTTCATCTACATCAATAAAAGCAAATTCCTCCAACAATTTTTGTTCTTCAGCAATTGCATTTGAATATTTCTTGATGTACATTTCCAGTTTCTTTTTACCATCTTTTAAATCCTTAATATCATTACATAGTTCCTTTAATTCATTTTCTTTCTCTGCAATTATCTCACTCATCTTTGCAATTTTTGCATTCAAAATTTCTAAACTCATGATTAATTTTCTCCTTTTATTTACTTTCCTTCTTCTAAGATTTCAGCAGCTCTGTCATTAAAAAGTTCTGCTAAGTTAAAATCATTACGCAAATTTTCATCAACTTTATCATAATTATTTTCTAGACCACTCGACTTCATGAGTATCATTAGCATCAAATATTCACGAATTAATTGTTCATCTAAATGATACTGTAGTGTCAAAAGTTTACTGCTTACTGCTGCATTTAATTCATCAATAAAGTGTTTTAATTGTGATTCCATTACTGTTTCAACTTGATCACTTAATGCATTTCTTGCTTTCTTGTCGATCGTTTTTAAGTAATATTCTTTAATTGCTTTCTTAACAATTTGTGTTCTTGTTGGAATAATTCCATCCCCCATTAAGTGTTCCGTTTCCTCTTTATCGAGAATTTCATCCAACATATCTAAGTATTCTTCTTCAACTCTAATTTGCAAACGTGTTTCAATTGCCATAATTTTATCCTTTCTTTTTGCGTGATAACAACGTGAGAACAAGTTGTATTTTTGTACTCACGTTGTAAGACAACTGTCTTACAAAATTCACGACACTGGAGTACAACGTTATCACATTGTACTAACGAAAAAACACCGATAAATAAACGAAAATGGTCATAGACCATTTGTCCGAATTAGAAATGTGAGTACAAACCTGTACTCACGAATTTCTCTTATCCTGCTTCCCTAGTCAAAATTAACTTTTTTGACGGTTTCGATTGAAAAATCATGCGACTTTTTTAAAAATGAGTCGAATGATTGAACCAATCTATCTTCTGCCATACAACAGTAAGTCATAGAATTTTTTGGACTTGCGTTGTTGGCAGTCCGCCAGATTTTTTCTGGCGGTGCGTTACAACTCCTTTTGATTTTTTGATTGCACTTGCTTTTCATATTGTATTCTTTCTTTTAACTCTTCGTTCAGTAACGTTACACCATCTTCATTAAAATAAAATTCATATACTTTTTCTAAAATCACTTCATCTTCAACATTTGTTTCAAATGATAGAATTGCTTTGATTAACTCTTTGTAACTTTTAGTTGCCATGAGTTCAAGTATTGCTTTCATTGATAAGTAATCCATATGTTCTCCTTTTCATCTGATGTTGTTGTGGGAAGATTGCTCTTCCCACATCCAACGACTATTCACCATCTAAAGTTTCCTGTACATCATCCGTAACAGGTGATAGTGTTTTGAGATATGCTTCATAGAGAACTTTGAAAGATAAATCAGAATTAATCTAGCAGTCTGTTTGCAAAACAGATTGCAATAAAAAAAGGAAGCCTGAGCAGATCGCATTCTGCGAAGGCATCCATGTAGTTAAAGCATTTTAAAAGCAGCACACAAGACCTGAATGGTTGAGTGTGCTGCGTTAAAATTGTCATCCTAAATTTAATTTATCAATTAGTGCATCCTTCAATAATTTTGAAAAGTTGATATTTTGTTTAACAGCTGCATCATTTAACCAGCTAGGAATTGTTAATGTCTTTTTTACAGCTTTATCAAAATGTTGTTTTGCATATTGTTCAGCATCTACACTAACAAGGCTTACAAACGATCCATCTTCAACACTACTATCAAGCTCTTTTGCAACCTTCTCTAAGGATACATCTGCCAACTTAGAAGGTGGATTAATAATCTGATCTGGCAATGGCTTATACAAATAACTCGCTAAACATTCTGTTGCATTATTTAATGCATCGCTCAGAGTTTCCCCTTCTGTTGCTAAATAATTTAAATCAGGAAAGATTACGGAATATCCTCCATCTTCCATAAAGAAGCAAGCTGGATATACACTTAACATCAAAATCACCTCCATATAATATTTGCAATGAAAGCAAGAGGACTATTTAGATAGTAGTCCTGCTTGCTTTAGAATAGAACGCTCGGTCTTAATCTTTAAATCACCAGAATGGAACGGAATAGTAACAATACCACTCTTTATAGGATGTGTATATGTTCTATGGCTTCCATTCTGTCTATTAAATTTCCAACCATCAGCAAGGATTAAGCGTTCTAGCTCTTTGGCAGTTTTAGGCATTTCCTAAATCCTCCTTGATCGCTCCTTGCAAATATATTATATCATAGTACGTATAATTTTGGTACGTATTTTTTCAATACGTATCATTATTTTTTCTCTTTATAATCTTCAAATCTCCATTCTGTGATTCTTCGTGCCACTACAACATATGGATTGTCTGTTTTATTACTGCATACAATAATAAGGAATTTATTTCTACTCGTTGATTTTAGATCGGAGTGTATTGTTGATGCATTCTTATATGTGCTATACCAATCTTCAAAATCTTTCTCATTCTCAAAATTTCTCTTATCGATATCAAAATCAGGTGCATCTTTCAAATTGAATGCTCCATCAATTTCAAAAGCTTCAGCATATCTCAAATGATAGACAATCATATAACGATGCTGCTCATATTCACTCTGTGATGTTAAGAAATAATCTCTCAAAAAATCATATTGTGTCATATCACCGTTAGAGTAGTTATAGATTGTATATACATGATCGTTTTCTTCATCCGCATCTTTCAAGATATAGCCTTGTCCTGCGTTGGATGTTGCATCTGTACCATCTCTATCCTTGTAATACTCTCTATTATCAGATTTCATGATACGCATACCAATTTGTGTAGGAGGAAAATTAATCCAGCCAGTTAGCTCTTTATTGTATGTATTGTAAAGAAGATTGTATGTGTTTTGCACATATTCAAAGTTATTTACAAGAATCGCTGTTCTTTCTATCTCTTTTAGTTCTGGGTCTTCGATTTCTTTACTTTCTCCCCATTCATTCAAGTTATCATCTTGATTTTGATTCTCTTTTTCCTCTGGGGGCGTTTCGCCCCCAGCACTATTTTGTGTAGTTTCATGATTTTGAAAACGGTCTTTAATTAAAAAGTGATATGTTCCCATTCCAATTAAAGCTATAACTACACCAGCAATTATCATCTTTCTTAATCTACTCATTTTTAATCTCCTATATAGCGTAGAACGCCTTCCCAGTTATCATCATAATATGGAGTTACAGATATTTCATTTCCAGTTTGATCACCTACATTTGCTCCAAAAATACCTCCATATTCATCACAGTGCGCTCCAACGTTCATACCACCGCCCAGATACATTTCCGTATGCGATTGTGTTTGTAAAAGAATATCCCCTCTTTTTAAGGAACTACTACCACCATTTACATTAATAGCAGATATATCTCCTAACATCCATCTAGGTATCCATACAAACTTTCCAGTAGCTTCAAATTGTTCAATCATTGTATGTGTACTTCCTACTGCCACATCAATTCCTACACTACGAATTGCGAAAGCCATTAAAGAAGAACAATCATAATCAGGATTCCCTAATCTACGTATTTGTGAATAACCACACGCTGGATTATTTGCCACGTCGATAAGCCATGCTATAGCATGCTCGATCGGCTGCGCTACAGGTGTTCCCAATGTATCTATATATTTTGCACTTTTTGTATCTTTTCTCGTAGCTTGAATTTGGTCACTCAATCCTTTGATTTTTTCTCTATCTTCCGTAGAGAAAGCTATTCCCGTTTTAGTTTCAATTTTTCTATAAATCTGATTGATTGTTTTTGAACCATCAAAATTAACTACATAATCAGATATCAAATAAACATCATTGATATCTTCCCCTGTTTCAAGGAAATAATAACAAGATATAGCTTCAGCAACATGAATATCTGGATATCTTCCGTATGGTTCAAATTTAGGATATATCGAAGTAAACCAATCATCCACGTTATAGCCATTATCAAAGAATCCAGTAACCCATCCTTTTAATGCATCTAAAGTAACTAAAGGAGCAGCAACTACTGCTGCAATAGAAAGTAAAGGGATAGTCAAACATACTATCCCTAAAATTGCTACGAAAATAACAATATATTTTTTAAACTTCTTAATTTGATTTTCCACTTGATAACATTGCTCCCATTTCCCACAGCTCATTTTGAGTTGCGATTACGTGAATAGGAATCCGTCTATCTCCAAGAATTAGCAATGCATCACCTTGCTGGAATCCGTTTTTCACCCAGAAGGTTTCATTCTCATTGATATCCTGAAGCTTTTCTAATCCCTCTGTAGCATCCTTATTTAGTTTCATGATTATCTTATAGGCTGAGTTGTTAAACATCGCTCTCGTGTGCATAATAACGCTATCTGCTGCAAAATCTTCTGGTTCTTGTGTGATGATAAACATTAGGTTTCTATATTTTCTAGAACGTCTTACAAATTGTGCAACCATCTTAGCTGTATGTGATGTTTGAATTACATCATGTGCTTCATCAACAATAAATGCGGATTCTATCTTATCATTTAAGCATAGTGTCCATGAGTAGTTAAACATGAGATAGTACAATGCATTTTTTAATTCTTGTGGTGCATTGAACAATTCCTTTGTTCCAAAGGATACTATATTACGCCCATTTGGATTTACGTTGATTGTAGTAT
Organism: Erysipelotrichaceae bacterium; assembly: GCA_022767445.1. Classification (GTDB taxonomy): domain Bacteria; phylum Bacillota_I; class Bacilli_A; order Erysipelotrichales; family Erysipelotrichaceae; genus Bulleidia. The sequence goes on from JALENJ010000013.1 coordinate 61,370, forward strand.
GTCCATTTAAGTACACAGACCATTCATTTAAAATACGGAACATCTTTCTAGATAATGAGTTTAATAGCTTCACGTCATCTTGATATCCATCGCCTTTATTATGCATTGCATCTCTAACCTTTAATAGGCAAGCATTGAAGGTTTCAAATGTTGGATATTGTTCTCTAGTATAACCCTTAAATGATTGATACTTCCCATTATCATCTGGTTTGATTCCAACCTCTTCATATGCCATTTTAACAATTCCACCAATAAAGCTAATAGCATCCTCTTCAATCTGTGGAAACAAGAATTGGAATAGAATAGTAACATCTTGAATTACTTTATCTATCGCTAATGCTGTATCCCACATCAGGCTATCATCTTCACCTTCATCCACATCAATCGGTTTTAAATCAAAGACATTAATTACGTTACCTCTCTTGCCCCAGTCTACAAACGTTCCACCATACATTTGGGTTAGCTTTTCATTCTTAGACTCTGGGTCGATCCAAATCGTGTATGTCTTTTTTCTAATCAGCGAACGAACAACTAATGCTGTTAATGTTGTCTTACCAGAACCTGAAGAACCAACAATACAGAAGTTTCCATTTAATCTATTTTGCTTTCCTGCTTCAGATGAATTATGTAGATAATAAAATGGGTCTAAGAATATCTTTCCGCCATTTTGTAATTCCTCTCCCAGCAAGAAACCTTCTGAGTCGTTTAAAGTCTCAAAGATAAATGGATATAATCCAGCAATCCCATCAGAAGTTTGTGGTAAAGAGATATTTTCTTCAATAATTGATGGTAGTCCTGACTTGATAAATAAAGGTGTGCAAATCTTAAATAAAGCTTCTTGGATTAGTGGTGCAAAGGTAAAACGGAATCCATTCAAGGATAGCACTGAGCGTAACTTATCTGTTTTATCACGCAGCTCTTTTTCATCATCCGCAATGACTTGAAAGATAATGGTCAGGTCATGTGTTCTATCTGACTTTCGGATGACATCATTAATATACGTCTGCTGCGATTCAAGCTCTGTAATAATACGTTGCTTTTCCATCTCATCTTTTGATTTAGCATAACGCTCTTTCATATTACGTAAGTCTTTATTCAACATTGCACTGATATCATCATTCGATTTTTTAGACTTCATAAATAACTTAATGGATGGGTCATTTAAAAAATCCGTAAGCATCCCAAGAGTATAAACTGGTGGTAATTGTGTGATCAAAATACATTTAATCAATTTATCACCAAGCTCAATATTCTTATTTCTAACACGTAATCCCAAAGGAGCAATCTTTGACTTTTGGACTATGTTTTCACTTGGTTTGACGTTCGTAATCGGGCTGCCAAGTTTAGCAAAAGTATCAGTATAATCCACCTTCTGATATTGGTCTTTTTCTACATCTAATTCATACTGGACATTCATATATGAAAAGATTCCTCTGCTGAACGTATAATCCGTTATCAAGGAATTCTCAAAGTAAAATGAAATCAAGGAATAGAAATCTCTTCTATTGAGTACCTTCGGTGAAAATCCTGCATTTGTCCAAAGTCTATATAAATCCTCTAGATTCTTTTGGAGCCGCTTTTCATCTGTATCACGAATCAGCAACATGAATTCCTTTTCTCGGTTGTATTTTTGGAAATCATAAATCTTTTCCAAATCAGCCTCAATCATTCGACTCACAACCTGATCAGTTTCATTTCTAGCTTCTGCATTTAATTGATTAATCCAATTATCCGCATTGATTTTTGAATATGGAAATTCAAACCACACTTCATCAGGCATTTGATTCAAAACTAACCTAATCGCATCCACTCTTGCACGTTGCTCGCTCATTTCATCAATGAAAATATTATGTGGTGTCAGTTTGATTCCTTTTATATAGTATTTCTTCTCTTTTCCGATAATGATGCAATCATCTTCAACGGACTGTAAGTCCATCCATTTTAAAGTAGTGGCAACTTTCTTCTGGAGTTGTTTTGTTGCCTTCTTTGTTTTGAGAAGCTTATGATATTCTTTTTTCTCAAGCCTGCTCATTTTTCTCTCATTTTTCATCTCGATAGATGCCCTCCCAAAGATATACTCTATTTGAAGTAGCAAAATCTATTGCCATCTTCAAAAACAATAAATTATTGTGGTAAATATTTGCGGATGCAGTTAGTAAGAAGGATATTGCAGCAGGAAAGATTAACAAAAGAATAATTAATAAGTTCGTTTGATTTAAAAATCCTACATATACAATTTCACCTAGAAAACTGAATGTACTACCAGCAATTAAAATGAGTAGATCTATCCATCTAAATCTACCCATGATTAATCTTCCACTTTTGAAATTTTTTGGAGCCGTAAAACTCAGTATCTTTAATTTCTCATCATCCATTATTTACCCTCCCATTTCCTATTAATGCATCTCTTCTTGCTTGTGCAACCTGTGGTGCACGTACAGCATTCACACCACTCTTTATACCTTCAATCACATTTCTGGCTTTTTCACCTCCAGAAAGATTAGCTTGCATTTTCTGACGTTGTGCCTTGCTATTGAAAATCCGTTGTGCAGATTTTGTATAGCAGAAATTTCCAAAGGCACTTGCCATACTGCCCAATCTAGAGTGAGTATTCATATTATTTAACCGTGTTCCAGCGTTTGTAACTCTACCATCTGCGTAGGATAAGATTCCTCTATCATTTACTGAAGCCATCTCAGATGAGGTAGCAGAACCACCATTCACATTTAATTCATTAGTGTGATTTCCACTTGGGGGCGTTTCGCCCCCAGAAGCATTTCCACCTCCAGTTGGATTTAATGAACGTGCTCCCATCATCCTTCCACCTGCATAGATGGCAGTTGCTAAGCCTGTCTTTCCGACTCCAGCAGTAGCTAATGCACCTACGCCTGCGATTCCAACACCAGCTTTCGCAATATTGAGTCCAGTCCCTACGGCTCCCATTAGCATTTGTGCTTGTTGCATCATTTGCAATCCTGATTGAGAACCAACATCAGCTCCTATCAATTGTGCTACGCCACTTGGTGCAATGATGATTGAAAACAATGCTCCAATAAAAGCTAAGCCTTTTGCCAAACCACTAAAATTGTTTGGAAGGTTTGTCGCAAATAACATTGCTATCCAGATTGTCGCCATTTGGAAGTAGATTCCCAGATAATCACTAAAGCAAAGCTTGAACCACATTGAAGCAGCCTGATCATCTGGATCAACTAATCCCGACAACGCATATGGTGCAAGAACCATCTTTAATAAGATTCCTACAAAACGTTGTATAACCTGAATCGCCACCTGTAAGAATACGTACAAACACATACCACCAAGGATTAAGCTAAGAACCAAGTTACTCGTATCTTTAAAATACTTATAGTCCCCACCATCTTTTTCATTGATTCCTTCATTGCTAACATTAATCTTATCAATGTAATGTTCACCAGATTCAAGTTTTATTCCTGTATCGATCTCTCCAAGTTTGTTATCTTTTAAGTTGGCTGAACCAGCCTCAATAATAATATCTGAAGGTGTCACTTCACTTGTAACAGCAATTTGTGGTAATGCTTTTGCACTCTCTGCAACAAACGTATTTAAGGCTGGCATCAAAATAGGAATAAAAGACAAAGTTATTAATATTGCTAATAATCTTTGAAATAACATTCCTCCACTGAGCTTATCTATTCTTTCAGTATCACCCATGGCTGATTTGAAAAACATGATTGCAATACGCATCAGTACAAAAAATGCTAATGCTGCAAAAATGATTTTAAAGAATGTCCAGATCCACGGGAATTGATTAATATTCAAACTGAAAAACTGCAAAATGATTGAATAGATATAATCCACTACTTTTAATACCAAGCTTAAGAAAATCCAAATAATAGATCTAAATCCACTTTCCATTAAGTCCATATAGTCCTTTCCTTAAGGCTACTGCCTTTATTAGATATTGATTGATACGATTTTTAAAATGATATTGATAGAAAGTGCTACTACACCTACTGTTACACCCTTTGCGACTGTAGACCAATAGGATTGTGTCTGCTCACCACTTGCATCTTTCTTAAACCACTCAATCGCTTTAATTAAAAGATAGATAACTAGCACTACTGGAATCAGCCCAAATAAGATATTAGTTGCTGGGTCTAAATAACTTTTTATCCACGTATTAAATGCACCTTGGTCAATTCCTTCAGCAGAGACTGCTAATGTTGAAAATGCTGTAATTGAAATACATAAAGTTAATAAAGTAGTCGTTTTAATTGTTTTAATTCTGTTAATCATATTCTTCTCCTCTTTTTACTTTCTTCTGATTCTTTCTAAACCCATCCATACTTGTTTCCAACGTATTGTCTGATACGTTCCTTTTTTTTCATTAAATAGATAGATTACATCTTTATTTTTTAAAGTTATCTTCAATCGTCCATTTGTACCTTCTGTATACTCTTTAGGGACTGTAAAAAAGACTCCTTCAAGGCTCCCACCTTCTGGCAGATAAATCTTAAATTCATCTTCGATTTCTTCATATTTAAATTCTGGTGGCAACTCGTATCCATATAATTTATTCATCCATTAAGCAGCTCCTTTCCACCCACAAATATTTTTCCTGTTCCTTTATCTACCACATAGGTCAATCCACCCAAATCATAGCTTTCAATACAGAAAAGATTTTTATTTAATTCATCTTGATGAAAGTTATAGTTCATAACAAACTGCCACATCATCTCAGCTGCACCTTTTGCACTATCTATCTTCTTTTCTTTTATAAGCGTTTTGATTCCAACAACTAATGGATTATAAGCATCTGCTCCAAGCAACCCAAAAGAATCCTTAATGATTTGTACGGCTGCTAATCGTATCTTATTTTCCAATACCTTTTTCTTATCTACTTCCTTCACAACCTTCTCCTTTCTATCTTCTGGGGGCGTTTCGCCCCCAACTAATTTAATAACTTAATTTGTATCCCTTATAGAGACCATCAGCCCCCATAATCGGCTCACATGAATACGCACCATACGCTGCACCTGCAGCTATGCATGCACTGTATCCAGAATCCAAGTTATACCCATCTGAGAACATAAAATACTGTGTCCCATGAGATGTACTTGGGGGCGTTTCGCCCCCAGAAGTATTTCCACCACCTCCACTTGGTTGATAGATAACAATCGTCTCTGGTGTAGGTGCAGGTTCTGGGTCTTTGTAATGTAGACTTAATACGCTCTGTGACTCATTTCCAGCCTTGTCTTTAACGCTGTATGTAATCGTTTGGTCATTTATACTCTCATCTGGATTTGTCCACGTTACACGCTCTGTAACGTCTCCATCAACATCATCCATAGCACTAGATAAATATGATTTACCATTAAAGGTATCTTTGGTGCGAGTTAAAGTAACATCTTTTGTGTTTAGTGTAATCACTGGTGCGTTCTTATCTTGAATATTCACTATCAATTCTTTAGAAATACTTTTTAATTGATTCTTTAGTGTGTATATAACTTTCACTTGTCCAATATGCTTAGTGTCAATTGCATTAGGCAACACTAATTGCACTCCATCAGACTTTGTATATTCATCGATATAGTCAATAGGATTAAACGCATCACCATAACCTAAATCAATATGTGTACTCTTCAGTTTTAATTCCATAGGTTGATTAAAAATCAGCCAGTATTTTCTACCAAAGTATCCTCCAACCACAGCTACACCAATCAAGAATAAAATCAGTATCACAACAAAAAGATTTTTCAGTTGCATCGCATGCAGCTTTGCTCTTGCTTTTTCTTCGATTACATTTTCATTTTGAAGTTTGATTCTAGCGTGGTTCATTGCTTCATAATTTATTGATGGATCTAAAAATACACTTATCTGCTTTAAGGTAAAACCATGCTCCAAAGCTAAACGTATTTCCTGCATCTGCATATGGTCATATTCAGACCTTGCAAAGATGTCAATCTGCTCTGTATCAAGTCCATTTTTTAAACCTTCTTCCACTTCATGCATTTGAAATGAATTCAGTCCACGTTTTCTTATCTTTTCTAAATAATCATCCACTGTAATCTCCTTTCTATCTTCTGGGGGCGAAACGCCCCCAACAATCTATAAGCTTCTTCCTTTACTTAAAGTTTGAGTAAGTTCTTCGCTTACATCTATTGCTAATGTAGTTGTATTTATAGGATTCAATCCAAAATTCTCTACACTGAAGATACCATCCTCTTTATGCACACATGCTTCTGACTTGTGTAATTCATTGAATCTATCTACTGTAATTACATTTGCAGCCATGTCCATAAAATCGGTAGCTAATGTTGCTTGTTTTAATGCATCTTCAATCGCATTTGGATTGTTTTTGATAATAGTGCTCCATCCCTTTACATAGGCTAGATGATTTTTTGAATGTTCTTGAATATAGGAATCCATGTCCGCATCGCTTGGCATTAATCTGCTGGCAGCTAAGCAGCTTGTCATCTCTGCTACAAGTTCTTCAAAAGCATAGGCTTGCGAACCAAAATTATTTTTTTGATTACGTTGAAGTCTGCTTTCGCTACCTGTTGCATGTCCTAACTCATGCAATGCTGTTGCGTTGTATGCATAATCGGATGAGAATGCATTTTTATTTGGTAAGTGTATTGTGTCTTCAAACGGAGAATAGTAGGCATTGTCTCCACCATCATTTAAGAGTTTTACTTTCATTCCATTTGCAACATCAGTAACATATTGTTCCTGATTAATTTTCTTTTCTTCCTGTTCAACAAGTGGTGGAACACCTTCACACTGTTCAACGTTGAAAACAGTAAATATCTTTGGAAATATTGCAAATTCTCTTACATCTCTTTCTCCACTTTTAATCAGTTTTTTAAGCTTATCAAAATCAATGAATTTATCCTTCTCTCCTTTTTTCTTGGTTAGATCGGATACAATCCATCTTTCAATATGAACGCCCTTTTCACCTTTTTTGACATGTGCACCATCAAAATTGCTCAAGCCATTAAACGTAACCCATCTTGGATCGGAATATCCTTTTAAAGCTGCAATTACACTCAACATAAAAGCATTTCTTCCTTTATATGGAATATTGCTGGTTAAACTTCTTTGCTTCTCAAAAGTAGTAGACCATTCTTTTACCCATGTCATAGAAGATTCATCTTTATTGATTAATTCTATGAACCTCTCTGCTATTTCTTTTTTATAATCTTCAACTACCTCATTGGCAGGTTTCCTATACGGTACGACCTCATCATTTGCATCTAGTTCAAGATTCATTACCAATCTCAAATCCTCTGCATTTGGATAAACCAAATCATTAAAGTCACCATCACAAATATATGACTGCATGGATGCAATGGCTTGATCGATATCGCCATTTGCGTTATTTATAAAATCAATATGCGTAATTGGCACTCCATCAAAATAATGTGTAAAGGTTAGATTCTTTAAATCACACTCTGCTTGTGATTCATGTTCATCTTTTCCAAACGTTGTAAATGCAAGTCCAATATGTTCTGGGTCTTCATTTAGATATTCTTCTGTGTTTTCTTGTTCGTATTCCCGATTAATCCATTCAAGGATATTTTTTTGTAATTCCTTGTATGCTGGATTATCTATGTATTTGCTATCCTTCTCTGTAACAAAATTGGATTGTTCATATTTATCTTCGATATCCTTCAGCAATCCATTTTCCCTAAATGAATATATTTCTTCAGCACCCTTGCTAACAACCACATGATCTACAAATTCTAGATTTAATTGTTGTGTGGCTGCATAGATATTTGTAGTGAAAATCTTATCTGAATCTGATATCACTACATGCTCATTTGGATGATTATGCAAAATCATAATCTTTGAAGAATTTAATGAAATGGCAGATTTAAACAGATTCCTTATATCCATGCCAGCATGGTCAATTGATTTCATTGTAGCCACGCTAAAATTAATTGGCTCATTTGCAGAATTCAGATTTAGTATCATGAAGTGTTCTTGGTCTAAATCTTTTATATAGTCCCCAAGAAGCTTCACAGCTATAGCAGGGTTATCTATAGATTCATCTGTTAATAGTTTTGATGCATCCTCATTTTTCAACCGTACATGAATCTCATCTAAAGAGTATTTATTCGTTTTATTACTCATCGCTACCTTCTCCTTATTCACCGTTTAAATAGACGGTGATTATTTTGTTTCCTGTACGATTAATTAGTTCTATCAGTTCTTTCTTTGAATATTGTATTTTGGAAACTTCCTCTAAAATTTCATTCATATCTTTACTATCCAGATCAGCATTTTCATCTTGAATCTGTCTGAATAATTCTTCATCTAATTGCAGAATGTTTTCTAAGGCTGTATCATCCACATTACAATGAATGGTCTGTGCATTTTCGCTTATGCTTTTCTCTATACTTTCTAAGCTCACCTCGGCTAATAATGTTTCATATTCCACTAACCGAAGATTATGTTGTTTTGCATATTGTTCAGCCTGAGTAAATGAATCAAAAAAGAGATTATCTCCATACGGAACAATCTCTCTTTCATCTAAATAAACAATTCTGAATAGGTCGTGTATTTCATTATTGATTATCGGCTTAAAATCCCCTTCAATCCGTTGATTTGTGCTCTCTATAGAGTATCTAAACGTCATAGATGTATTCCACCTCCCAATTCTTTTTCCTCTGGGGGCGTTTCGCCCCCAGCAATATCTTCATCTAAGATATCGTCTTGTAGCTTATCTTTAAAAAGACTATGTGCTTCATCACAACGTCTCATTATTTCGTCATATGTAAATCCAGAAATCTCACCATTCAAAGCATCTAGCTTTTCAGAATAAGTGGAGCCTTGCATTTGTTCATTAACAATCAATTCATCGTTCACATACCACTCGATACAAGGCTCTGATAGATTTATCTTTCCTTGTATTGTATCCTTACTTTCAATAATGTTATTGTCTACTTCTGTATATAAAATATCTAGTTTTCCATCCCCAGATATAGGCGAAGATTTTAACCATTCTAATTTTGAGTGAATATAGTTCTTATCGGATGTAGACTCTAATGCCTTTTCAAAATACATAGGAATAGACTCATCTAACTTACTCAAACTATTGTATACTTCTTGTACTTCGTTATCATCGGATGCTTTAACATTAAACGGTAAGTCTTTTAAAATCGTTTGCATTTGATTAATATAACTTGCCTTCCGTTTCGCTAAGTCATCTTTTCCAAGCGTTGATAATAACAATCCTTTAATTTCCTCTTGATTTTGTACCACACCTGATATATTATTTGTGTACAGAGATAAGCTGTCTGGGACAAATTGGAAGTCCTGAGACGTTATCTCTTTTATTTTTTCTGGATTTAACCAAACCTTTCTATGTTCATTAATACTTTGTTTAAAAAGGTTTTCAAAATTTCTCTTATCGTAAATGGATGTAATCTCATTTACTTCATATGTTCCTAATTTCTTATTTTCACGAAGAACCATAATCATCGGATATTTTTCTTCGTTTTTTTCATCTAATAAGAATACAAGTGAATCATCAAATTCTTTACTCTGCATAGCCAATAATGTTTTATGGAGTAAAGTTGCACTTCTTACTATTGTTTCTCCACTTATATTGTGTTTTGATTTTAATTTTCTTAAGGTTGATGTATTCATCGTAATCGGTAAATCATCTACTTTTGCATAGGATAAGTCTTTTGAGTTCTCTTGAAGTACTAAAGGTGTATTGTCTATCAAACCATACTCATATTCTAACAATTGTCTTTCCCAAGTTTTTAGATTCCCATCTTCATCCAGCAGTTGTTCACTCCATTTAATATCTTTTGATTTATCACTGTCCATAATTTCATCTCTTTCTTGTTCTTTAAATTCTTCAATACTTTCAACACCATCTAAATTTCTTAGATGATCAAGATGGATACTTGTAGCTACCATTAATGATTTAAATTCATCTCCAGTTATTTCTTTTTTATCTACAGCATCCTTTAGCTTTTTATGTGTTTTTGAATACTCATATTCTGTAAATTTAAAATTTGGATAATACTGCACTTCATAGGAATTTGCTTCATCATTCCATTTCATAATTCTTTTAGGAATCCAAAGCCCATCCATATTAGATTTCATTACAGCTTTAGGAATACTAACAAAATAAGCCTTCTCAGTTTCATGAGTAACAAGTTCTTTATCTATTAAACTTTTTAATTGTTTTTCTTCTTGTTGCCTTATTTCCAAAGCTCTATCAACAATTTTTTCAGATAACCATTGCATAGAATCAGCTATCCAATCTAACTGGCGATTCATGGCACTAATAACATCATAGATTTCATCATCAATCAGTTCCTGATAGCCTGATGATATTTCTTGCATTACTTCTTTTGCATTGATGATATGTTTCTTTTCTGCAAGCGTATGTCCTATCATTTCTGTAAATTTAGCAACATCAAATCCTTGCTGGATGTCATCAACATCAGAAATAATGTCTGGGGGCGTTTCGCCCCCAGCATCTAATTCATTTAATTTCATTCTTCTTCCATTGACTCTTCAATGTCTTTTTTCTTCTCTACATGACAACTGCTTACGTAAATCTCTGTAACATAAACCTTCTGTCCATCACGCTCATAATTACGTGTGCGTAGCTCACCTTCAATTGTGATGTGACTTCCTTTTTTACCGTACTGTCCAAGATAATCTGCTGGTTGTCCCCATGCCACACAACTAATAAAGTCTGCTACAGCATCTTTTGATTGTGGTCTCTGCACAGCAACCGTAAAGTTTGCTACATGCTTACTACTTTCTCCTTCCGTTACCTTTACTTCAACATCTTTCACTAAGTTTCCTGACAAAATCACTCTGTTGTTCCACATTTTTTATTTCTCCTCTCTGTTTACAACATTTCTTAAAATCTTTAAAAAAATTGGGGCAATTTGCCCCAAGCATTTTTGCTACTTATATTACTATGGTTTCTGAATATATTTTCTGATTACCTTTATAAACTAAAAGTTTAAACGTTTCTATCAATCTTTCTTTTTTGATTTCTTTTTTATGATTGCAAACCATAAAAGACAATTCCACAAATTTCTTTGCCTTAGGTTCCACTTTAAGGTAATTCTCACCTTCAATATCTTCTAGTATAATATCCTCTATGCTTCCCAACATTTTAGAAATTTCTGTATTCTTGCGTATTCTTCTTTTGACTAGCGTATATGCAGGTTGTGCATATAATAGCATAAGCGGAAGATTATCGTATGTACAATCATAGTATTCCCACCCTGCATTTAACAGAAATGACTCTTTAAGTTCTTTTGCAAATGTATAACTGATTTTAATATGTATTCTTTCTTCCAATTTCTTTATGATTTCATCAAAATGATTTATCAAATAGTTATATATTGCGTTAGAGGTTTTATTGCCTTTTGCGCGTCTCATTCTTTTCCCTTGATAATACGGGTTATGATATGGACATAGATGATATGCTTGGTCATTATACTTAGCTAATCCTTTGATATCACCTTTATAGTGTTTTCCAAATGGCGCTCTTTTTTCTCCTTCTTCAGATTTATATAATCCAATGATTTGGATTGGATTATCACACACAGGGCATACTGCATAATATTTTCCTATTCCATTGACACTAGAATAATACGGCTTCGCTTTTTTTGTATATTCACTAAAATTCTTCTCAGAAATCAAAATTGATTCTTTGATATAAGGGAATCTTTTAAATACATCCATCTGTCTAATCGTACCTATTTTGAACTTGTATCCACCATTCTTCAGATAATTTAGGTACTGCTCCTTCCTGCTCTGCTAGTTCTAGACAATCTAGGATTGTGCGTAGTCCAATACTAAATTCATGATATTTATCTTTCATCGCAAA
>JALENJ010000047.1 GCA_022767445.1 Erysipelotrichaceae bacterium
ACTTTTCAAAACATAGTTCTGAATTTGTTTATAGGTAGCCTTACTCTAAGCACTTGTTAAGTCCATATCATCTAACGGAAGTTCCACACTAATATATTTCTTTGAGTCCAGTTTGGAAAGCAGCGTGATTACTTCCACATGTACTGTCTGTGGAAATAAGTCTACTGGTTGAACAAGTTCTAACTGATAACCATTATCTGTTAGGATACGTACATCTCGTGCTAGGGTTGCTGGGTCACATGAGACATACACCAGTTTCTTTGGTGCTATCTTTAAGATTGCATCAATCGTGTCCTTTGAACATCCTTTACGTGGAGGGTCAATAATCATTGCGTCTGCTTTTATCTTTGAACGTATAATTGCTTGTGCTCCCTTGGAGGCGTCTGCGTTGATGAATTGTATATTCTGTACGTTGTTTGCTTCTGCGTTGATATTTGCGTCTTTGATCGCATCACTGACAATCTCAATACCATATACTTTCTTTGCTTTGGAGGCTGCGATAATACCCATTGTTCCTGTACCGCAGTATAAATCAATCAATGTTTCTTTGCCTGTTAATCCTGCTAGTTCAATTGCCTTTGAATATAGTTCTTTGGTAGCGTATGGATTAATCTGGTAGAAGGATCTTGCGCTGATACGGAACTTCCATCCTAGCAATTCTTCTTCAATGTATTTTCTACCTGCTAGTAATATCTCTTTGCCATCGAGTATGACATTATCATCTCTACGATTAACAATCGCTAGTAAGCTTTTTATCTGTGGGTATTTCTTTGTTAGGTTGTTGATGAGTTTATCGCAATTATGGAATGGATAATTGCGTACAACTAGTCCTACCATAACTTCGCCTGTTATGTGGGCGTGCTTGATGAGGATGTGTCGTACTTCTTTCGCACATGCAAGCATACCCATCTGGTGATGAAGATAATTTGTGATATCATTTGATAAGTCTGTTTGTACATGACATGTATCGTATTGGATGATACGGTTTGTATGTGGTGCGTAGAATCCCATTTCCACTTTACCGTCTTTGAGTTGGACTGGGATTTGTACTTTATTGCGATAATTCCAATGTGGCTCAACTTTGATAATTGGTTTTACTTCTACATCCATTTGGGCAATTTGTGTAAAGCATGTTTTTACTTTGTCTTCTTTGAAGAAGTTTTGTTCATGACTATCCATATGTTGTAGTTGGCAACCACCGCATTGTTTATAGACTGAACATTTGGGTTGTAGTCGATGTGGGGATGGTTTTCGTATTTGTATGATACGTCCGTATCCATAGGTCTTTTTCATTTTCGTAATACCGATTTCTGCCTCTTCATCTTTAAGTAGTCCTGGCACGAAGATGACAACACCGTTGATACGTGTTACACCTGCTCCATCCTCTGTATATCCTGTCGCTGTTGCGATATATGTCTCATTCTTTTCCATCTATTTCACCTGTTAAAAAAGGGATGATACATCCCTTATTGTTGTGCTTCTGTTTTTTCTTCACCCTCAGCAGGTTGTTCTTCTGCCGGCTGATCTTGTTGGGCTTGTTGTTCAGCTTCCGCTGCAGCCTCAGCTGCTTTTCTAGCTTCTACTGCATCTCTTAAGCTTTGCGCAATCTCAGCATTTTTCGGAACACTGACAAGTTGATACTGAGGTGAATCCATTGAGGATGTCTTTGTGTTGATACCATATACGAAGTATTCAGCATCTCTACCATCAGGTATGTTTGATGTATGGATTTCTAAATCATACATTTTCATACCATTGGCTTGTGAGAAGTATACTGCTGGATCCAATACACCAACAACTGCTTGATATGCACTATCGGAGATTGCTTGTACTGTTTCTGGTGTTGCGTCATCTGCGACATCAATATATACACGTAATGTGCCTGTTGCTAGATGTACTTCATGTGAATCAACACCTTCGATTTGACTAACAGCGTTATCAACCTGTGTCAGTTGATCTTTTGTGATTGCTGGGTTTAAGTCGTTTTCATAACGATTACCAAGAACTGGTGAATGTGAGTCTAAGTAAGTCGATACCAGCATCCATCCAAAATAGATTGCTGGAACGAAAATTAATATGAAGCATACTGTAAATACAATATGCAAAGTTGTAAATTTACGTCTGTTGTTATTTTGTGACATATTTTTCTCCGTACTTATTGTAATCTATTTCCCTGGAATGTTCCAGTAGCTATGCTAAATGCGTTTCTTTAGCTCTTCTTCTAGAATCTTAGAAACCATGCCTGGATTTGCTTGTCCCTTAGATTTTTTCATGACTTGGCCTACTAAGAAGCCTACTGCTCTACCCTTACCATTCTTATAGTCTTCAATTGCTTGTGCATTTGTATCTAGTACTTCGTTTACCATTGCGGTTAAAGCACCTGTATCTGATACTTGCTTCAAGCCTTTTTCTTCTGCAGCTTTTTCTGGGTCTTTTCCTTCCATCAAATCATCGCAGAGTTGTTTTGCCTGTGCAGAGGATACTTTGCCATCATCGACTAAGGCAATCATCTTTGCTAGCATGTCTGGCTTTAAGTCTGATTTATCAATGCTTGTTTCATGTTTGTTTAACCAAGCACTTACCTCTCCTAACAACCAGTTGCAAGCAGCCTTTGCATTCTTGGTGTACTTCATGACTTCTTCAAAGAATTTAGACATTTCCATATCTGCGATCAAAATACGAATATCATGTTCATTCAATCCATATTCTTTTGCATAGCGTTCTTTTCTAGCCTCTGGTAGCTCTGGCATATGTTCTTGGATATCTTTAATCCAAGATGGATCTAGTTGAATTGGGAAGATGTTTGGTTCTGGGAAGAATTTGTAATCTACACTTCCTTCTTTACGACGCATCATAACTGTTGTATTAGTCTTTTCGTCATAGCGTCGTGTTTCCTGATGAACCACTTCTCCTGCTTCTAGTAGTTCTGTTTGGCGTTTGATTTCGTATTCAACTGCTTTTCCTACATGTGAGATAGAGTTTAGGTTCTTAATCTCGTTTTTAACACCGAGGTGATCAGATCCCTTCGGTGCAATAGATACGTTAACGTCGCAACGCATAGATCCTTCTTCCATCTTACAATCGGATACGCCAATATAGAATAGTGTCTGACGGAGTGCTTCTACGTAGCTTTCTGCCTCTTCTCCACTCTTCATATCTGGACGGGATACAATCTCAATGAGTGGTGTACCAGCACGGTTGAAGTCTAACAGTGAGAATTTTGTTAGGTGGAACTGCTTGGCAGTATCCTCTTCCATGTGGATACGTTCAATACCTATCTTTTTCTTACCTGTACTTGTTGGGATTTCGATATAACCATCTCTTCCTATTGGGTGGAATTGTTGGGTAATCTGGAATCCTTTTGGTAAGTCTGAATAGTAGTAGTTCTTTCGATCGAATTTAACAAGTGGATCGATTGTTAAGTGTAGCGCTGTACATGCTTGAATGGCTTTCTTGATGGCCTCTTGATTTACAGCTGGTAGTGTTCCTGGATGTCCTAAATCAATTTCATTCACGCATGTATTGGCCTTACGTCCAAATGATGTAGGTGCACCTGAGAACATCTTTGTATTTGTCTTTAGTTGGCAGTGAATTTCAATACCTATGGTTGCTTTGTATTCCATTATTTCACCTCCGTCTGTAAATCTTTATATCCTGTAATATCTTCGATTGCCTTAGCAATTGTAAACATGGTTTCTTCTTGCCATGCATTACATGTCAAGTTAACACCAATTGGGCAGCCGCTTTCAAATCCCATAGGGACTGTCATGGATGGATCGCCTGAGAAGTTTGCCATTGCCATGTAGTTTTCCGCTACAAGATAATCTGCGGATAGTTTATCTCCATCATTCTTATCGTTGATGAGTGGTGCGATATTACTGCTTGCTGGAGCGATAATACAATCGTATTCCTTGAAACAATCCTTCATCGCATTAACGATCAGTCTTCTGACTTTCTGTGCCTTGCGGAAGATACGTTCTTGATTCTCTTCAAACAAACCATATGAACCAATCACAAATCTTCTACGAATGAGTGGACCAAATCCCTTTGTACGAGAGTTTGTCATAATCTCCTTCATATCTGCTCCATCTTCTCTAACGCCGAAGCGAATACCATCTAGGTTGGAATGATTGGAAGCAGCCTCGCAGTTTGCGATTGTAAAGTATGTTGGTAGGATTGCCTTCATGAGCTTATCATCGAAGTGATACTCTTCTACGATGGCACCTGCCTGTTTTAGTTTTTCAACGAGCTTGTTGAACATATCCTTTGTTTCTGGATTGGATACACTTTCAACAACGTTTGCTAGAATTGCAATTTTCTTACCTTCTACACTTTCGTTAAGTGCTTGACTATAGTCAGGTACTGGACGATTGGAGGATGTTAAATCTAAATCATCTCTACCAGCTAATACCTGCAAGGATACACAAGCATCTTCAACGGAGCGTGTAAAGTATCCGACATGATCCAATGAGGATGTGTATGGAATGACACCATAACGACTAATACGTCCATACGTTGGCTTAACACCAACAATTCCACAGAAGGATGCTGGCTTACGCACGGAATCACCTGTATCTGAACCAATTGCCATTGGCACAATACCTGCTGCCACAAGTGCAGCTGATCCACCAGATGAACCACCTGTGATACGATCTGTATCCCATGGATTATGAGCTGGTCCTATAAAGCTTGTTAGGTTTGTACCGCCCATGGCTAACTCATCCATGGATGTCTTAGCGATGCATACAGCACCTGCCTCTTCTAACTTCTTTGTGATTGTCGCATCATATACCGGTACATAGTTGGATAAGATCTTTGAACCTGATGTTGTACGTACTCCCTTTGTGCATACATTATCCTTAATTGCGATCGGAACACCACGTAATAAACCCTGGCTTGGCAGTTTCTCTAGTTGTTCCTTAGGATCTACAAATGTGATAACCGCATTGAGTTTATCCTGTGATGCCTGTGCTTTTTCATATGCCTGTTGACAGCGTTCTGCGATATCTTCAGGATGATTTACCATTTCTTTAATCATTACTTCACCACCTTAGGCAATACAAAATGCCCCTCTAATTTCTTTGTTACATTTGCCATTGCGTCATCTTGTGTAATGACATGGTCCGCAACATCTTTGCGGATGTAAGTTGTTGGTTCCTCAAACGGGTAAATCATTTCTTCTACTCCGTCTGTATCAATTTCTTCCATCAATGAAAATTGTTTTTCCAAAGTACCGAATTCTTTTACCAATTCTTCTGCTTCTTCATCGGATAGATGAAACATTAACTGGTCTGCTAATTTTTGGAAATATTCCTTATTTTTTTCTACCATGATTTAACCTCGTTTCTCGCTGGTATTATATTTTAGCGTTAAATAGCGTTTTTATCAACGTAATCAATCGTGTACAAAGCGTTCAATAAATTCATCTTCCGAGATGATTGGGATGTTTAACTGCTTGGCTTTTGTGTTTTTGGATGAGGATGAAGTTACATCGTTGTTAATCAGATAATTCGTTGATTTGGATACGGAACCTGTCACCTTACCACCCTGTGATTCAATATAGGCTTTTAGTTCATTGCGATTTGCGTAATGATGAACATCACCTGTTACCACAAAGGTCATTCCCTCACATCGATTTCCACTGGCTGAGGTGGATGTTCGAATCACTGAAATCTGTGTTTGTAAATCTTCGAGTTGTTCGATGTTTTCTATCTGTTTGCACCAATCCACAAACGCACCTGATTTTTCAGGACCGATACCATCAATCGAACTAAATTCATCTAAGCTTGCGGTATTTTTTGCACGCTCTACTAGCTCTTCAAATGGATAAACACTTAGTAATCGTTTCGCAACGTCCTTGCCAATCAATGGAATATTGAGTGCATAGATGAGTTTTTGGTCTTCGACCTGTCGTGAATTCTCAATGGAATTGATGATATTCGTTGCGGACTTTTCACCAAATCCATCGAGCTGTTCTATCTGTTGGCGATGTGTACCTAAGCGATAGATATCTCCATTCTTCGTGATCCATCCCTCTGCGATAAATCTAGCCAACGTCGCCTCTGAGATGCCATCGATGTCTACTCCTGCCTTAGAAACAAAGCGTGCAAACTTTTTTAGTTTCTTTGCAGGACAAGCAGGATTTGTACATTTCAAAGTCTCTGTACCTCGATCACTCATATAGACTTCTGTTTGACTATGACATACAGGACAGCTATCTGGAATCACAAATTGTCCAGAGGCTTCCTGCACACGGATAACCTTAGGGATAATCTTATTGGCTTTGATCACTTCTAGCTTTGAGCCTGCATCACCAATGCCAAGTCGCTTACATTCACTGATATTGCATAGTGATGCACGCTTTACAATTGTTCCTTCCAACTCAACTGGTTCAAATACCGCAACTGGTGTAATCGTTGAAGCTGCGCAGGACCACTCTATATGATCTAACGTAGATACAACGGATTCATCTTGCCACTTAAACGCAAGTCCTGCTCTTGTTGCGTGGTGGCCTGTAACGGAGCCACCCATCGCATAGATGGAGTCATCATAAGCCACAACGAGTCCATCTACAGGATATGGATTAATCGCATTGGTTACTTTCTTCGTCCATTGTTCGATCACACTTGAAATATTCGCTAGTGTTGGAGTCTGAATCAATTCCCTTTCCACAACGTGGAAACCAAGATCTTGCATGTACTGCATTCTTTCTCCCCATGTATCAATTGTCTTTTCTGTGTGCACAAGGGTAAATGGTATCCACTGTATCTTTCTTTTTTTTACCTCTTCGATTTCTTTGAGTGTTAATGAACCTGATGCGAGGTTTCTTGGATTGGCATAGTCCTCACCTGACTCTAGTACGAATTGATTAAAGTCAGCGTAAGAGATAACCGCCTCACCTCGAATCACAAGATGTCCTTTTTCACTCACGTTTGGAAGTATACCAGTGATGGCCGTGGCTAGATGGGTAATGTTTGTTCCAATATGCCCATCGCCACGGGTAACAACTTTTGTAAGCTTTCCATGATCATAGGTAACTACAAGTGTTAAGCCATCTAACTTCCAGGATAACCAAATTGGTTTTCCCTCCGCCCACTTGGCGATTTCCTCTGGTTTCTTTGTCTTAGCTAGGGATAGTGCCGCAAACTCATGGGCTTCTTTTTGTCCAACGGTATGGTCACTGGATACCTTCATTGTTGGAGAATCCTCGAGTACCGTACCTGTTTCTTCTTCTAATTTCTTCAGTTGATCAAAAAGGGAGTCCCATTCATAGTCACTCATCAATTCAGCTTTACCATCATAGTAGGCATCTGCCGCATGGTTGAGCTTATCAACCATCTCTTTCATCAACTGTAATTTATCTTCTTGCATACTAGCTCCTTAAATCAGCTTTTTTTCTTAATACTAGGATGCCCTGCCGCAACTTTCTTTACACCATATGGATATGGGAAGGCAATCTCAGCAATTTCATTTTTAATACTGACAACAATACCCTCACCAAACTTGGCATGTACGACAATATCTCCCTTCTTTAAACCAGAAGGTTTTGCCTTTGGCATTGTACGATTGAGTCTTGGTGTTTCATCTTCAAATTTTGGTGTTGAAGTGAAACCATGCTGGAATGTATTTTCTCTTTGCATGCTAGAACCTAGATGTTCAATATTTTCTTCCTCAATCTCTTCAACAAAGCGTGAGGTTGTACGTATTCTTTGTAAGATCATCGAGAATCCACCTGCTTCGGTTAGATAGAGTTTATTTCTAGCGCGTGTAAAGGCAACGTATGCCAGACGTCTTTCTTCTTCAACGCCACGATGACTTTCATTGACTGCTCTTTCATTTGGAAAGATACCCTCGTTCATATCGGAGATAAAGACAGTATCAAACTCCAATCCCTTCGCAGCGTGCACCGTCATCAATTGGATAAATTCACTAGATAGTGTCTCTTCTCTATCTCCGTATAAGGATACAAGCTGGAGATATTCATCCAATGAACTCTCTGGGTTATTCTCAGAGAATTCCTTAACGTCATCAATTAACTCTTTTAAGTTTTCGATACGGTCTTGTTCCTTGGCTTCTTCTAACATGGCACGATAGCCACTTTCATCAATAATCTTTTCAAAGAGTTTAAAGATTTCAATCTCTCCACTCTTTGCTTGCTTTCTCCATGATTCAACCATTGCCACAAATCTTTCCATTGCGGCAGCCATCTTTCCACTAAATAGACTAGAATCTTTTAGTGCTTCATACATGGAGATATTTCTATCTCTAGACGCACTAACAATGGTATCTATCGTCTTATTACCAACACCGCGCTTTGGACGATTGATAATTCTTTGTAGTGCTAGATCATCACCAGAAGTTACCATACGTAAATACGATAATGCGTCCTTGACTTCTTGGCGTTCATAGAAGCGCACACCACCATAGATGATATATGGAATTCTTTCGTCTAATAACGCTTTTTCGATAGAACGAGAAAGGTAGTTAGAACGATATAGGATCGCAATATCGCTATAGCTCTTACCCTTACGATGTAATTCCGCAATCTTACCAGCAATCCAAGCTGCTTGGTATTCATCACTGGCCGCACTGTAGTGTGTAATCTTTTCATCGCTATGGCGATTGGTAAACAGTTCTTTATCGACACGGTGTTTATTGTTTTTGATCACCGCATTTGCGCCATTTAAGATAGAATCCACAGAACGATAATTCTCATTGAGGATGACTGTCTTTGCGTCTGGATAGTCCTTGGCAAAGTTCATGATGATGTTAACGTCTGCACCACGCCATGTATAGATGGTCTGATCAGGATCTCCCACAACAAGCAGGTCATTGTAAGGACCTGTGAGTTGTGTAATCAGTTGGTATTGTTTCTTATCGATATCCTGGAACTCATCGACCAAGATATAAGAGAAATGCTTTTGCCACTTCGATAGAATCTCAGGGAACTTGGCAAACATACGCACAGTCCAAAGAATTAAATCATCAAAATCCAAGGCATATAACTCTCTTTGTCTTCTATCATAAAAGCTATATACCTGTGCCTTTACTTTATCCGCATGGAAATCACCAGCTAGCATAAGCGCTCTTTCTGGTGTGATATCCGCTGTCTTATTGTTGGAGATATAGTTCAACATGGACGCATAGGAATAACTTGTCGCATCTACACCTTGTTCCTTGTATGCTTCTTTTAATACTGTCTTTTGATCTTCAGCATCCATGATCGTAAAGTTTCTTGGATATCCCATCGCAACAATATCTTCACGAAGAATACGCACACAAAGAGAGTGAATTGTACTCACCCATGGTGCACTTGTTTGATTTTTCAACATCTTGCGAATACGCTCTTGCATTTCCTTGGCGGCTTTATTCGTAAATGTAATCGCCAATATCTTATTTGGCCATACAAGTTCATCTTCAATCAAATGCACAATACGCATCGTCAATACACGTGTTTTCCCTGAACCAGCACCGGCAATAATCCGAAGATATTTATCCTTGGATAACACTGCATCTTTCTGGTTTTCATTTAACATACTTATATCAATCATTCTCTATACTCCAATACCTATATCATCAACATATACATGTTGTTCATCATCGAGATTTGTTTCATTTCTCATGGGTATTATTATACCATTCAAGGCTATCCTATAGGGATGAATACGCCATGTAAATCATGAAATTTTCTTTCAGGGAATCTATAAGCGAAGATAGGTTCATGGTATAATGGGCAAAGAGGTAATCTCATGACAAGAATAGCGAATCAATGGAAAGATTATACCTGTTTTGATGCAGGAAATGGCGAAAAGCTAGAACAGTGGAAAGGCATCGTTTTACGACGTCCAGACCCACAGGCAATTTGGCCAATCGATGGAAATACAAAGCAATGGCAAAATACAGATGCCATCTATCACCGCTCCAGCAAAGGTGGCGGACATTGGGAGTTCAACAAACAACTTCCTGAATCATGGACCATCAATTATAAAGACTTAACATTCAAAGTATCCCCTACGGGATTTAAACATACCGGACTATTCCCTGAACAGGCAGTCAACTGGGATTGGATGTCTGATTTAATCAAAAAATATCCAAACGAGGAAATTCGTGTATTAAATCTTTTCGCCTACACAGGTGGAGCTACAATGGCGTGTTCAAAAGCTGGTGCAGCTGAAGTTGTACACGTAGACGCTGCCAAAGGTATGGTGCAATGGGCAAAGGAAAACAGAGACCTATGTGAACTACAAGACCACAAGATACGCTTCATCGTTGAGGATTGCTTGAAATTCGTAGAACGAGAAAAAAGACGTGGACGTACCTACCATGGCATCCTGATGGATCCACCATCCTACGGTAGAGGTCCAAACGGTGAGATGTGGAAATTTGAAAAGGAAGTCACAAAACTCATACAGGCATGTGCAGAGATCCTAGATGAACATGCATTATTCTTCCTGATCAATAGCTATACAACAGGATTCTCTTCCATTGTTTTAGATAATACATTACGTACCATGATACTCAAAGACCATCCAGATGGCATCGTAGAAACCGGTGAAATCGCACTACCTATCGCTAATCGTGATTTATTATTGCCATGTGGTATCTATGGTAGTTGGCAAAGAAAATGATTGAAGTACTATACGAAGATAATCACGTACTATGCGTGAAGAAACCAATCAATATCCCAGTGATGGCAGATGATTCACATGATGTAGACTTACTTACCATGTGCAAAGAATATCTCAAAGAGAAATATCAAAAGCCAGGAAATGTATATTGTGGCCTTGTACATCGTTTAGATAGACCTGTTGGTGGTGTGATGGTGTTTGCCAAAACTTCCAAAGCTGCTTCTAGATTATCCGAAGC
>JALENJ010000057.1 GCA_022767445.1 Erysipelotrichaceae bacterium
TGTTTATCAACTAGCCTAACAAGATATTTAATTTTAGATTTTTGCATTTTCCATTTTAACTGGAGCTTAGAAAATGTGGTTCCAAGTTTTCGTTCCTTATAGATTTGAACCTTGTCTTCAAATGTAAATTTCATAATAAAAGTGAACCTCCTAAGTTGTTGTCCAACTTTTGGGGTTCACTTCACAAGGCTCTTTTCTAGTAATTGGTACGACAGGACAATACTTGTCCAATAATTTTAACGGGTAGTTCTTTGACTTCTTGTTGGCTAAAATAACGACTATCTACATTAGGGTTTGCGGCTTCTAGGATGAGCATTCCCTTTTTATATATCACGCGTTTTACCGTAACTTCTTGATCAATCATGATAACGGCAATCTTACCACTTTCTACAAAATCGCATTGCCGAACAAGCACAAGTGATCCATCCATAATACCAACACCGACCATGGAGTCACCGGTTATCTTTAGGTAGTAGTCTCCTGTTTCTTTTTCCTTGAGGGTTGTCTCTTCTTCGCCTAGGTAGTTTTCTTCTGCGAATAGATCATAACCTGCCTTTGCATAGCCAAGGATGGGTAGTCGTATGGTGGTATCCATACCCATTAGGTGTGGTGTGATGTTGTAGCCGAGTAGTTGTGAAAGGATTTCGGCTGTATCGTCGTTTACCTTTTTGATTTCGCCGCTTGACCAACGGGTAACGGTGGAACGTGAAACGTTGCAGCGACGAGCTAGCTCGGAGTCTGTACATCCTGTTTTTAGTTTGTATTGGTGGATCATCTCTTTTAGTGTCATTGTTTACCCCAGCATGATTATATCATATACGCAACATTTTTCGTATTGATTATAAGATTGCTGCGCATATTATTGAAATACGCAACACAAATGGATATAATACAGATATCGGGAGTGTACTATGAAGCAATTATATAAACGATATGTAGATGTTGTTGTCGTACAAAAGAAAACGGGGGAGCTTAGACCTTTGTATCTATTTTGGAATGATGGGAAGAGCTATAAGATTGATCGTGTGGTGAGTCATGGACGTAGGGCTTCTTGTGTTGGTGGATGTGGGATGCGTTTTGTATGTATCATCCAAGGTAGGTGTCGTAATTTATATTTGGAAAAAGATAGGTGGTTTGTGGAGAGTTATCAACCATAATGAAAAGAGGCTAGATGCCTCTTTATTTTTGACTTACCCACTTGAGTTCGTATTCACCTGTACATTCTAGTACGCCACCATCGCTGAGGTCGATGACTTCTTCGTTTTCGTAGTAGTCTTTGACTCTGCCTAGGGAGTCTTTCATGTGTAGTCCTGCATCCTTGATGGCGGTAACTCTGTACTTGCCTGGACGTAGATTCTTTGGAATATCGTATACACCTGGTGTAATGCGAATGTTGTTGTCGTCTGACATGTAGATGAGGTGTGTGTCTTTGTTGTTTCTGGCTGCGTTTAGTTTTTGATAGAAACGTTCGCGCATAAACAATAGATCTGAGTTTTCTAGCATGTATGTATAACGTGCTGTTGGTGTAACGATGTTGATACGATCGGTGTCAGTACGGTTACGTAAGGCGTAGCCTAGTCGGTGACAGTTTACGTAGTTTGGTGATAGGAAGTAGAAGGCAACGTCTGTTTCGTATAGGATGCCCTCGACTTTATGTGAGTTGGAGCGTGTGTTTGCGTCGGTGATATTTTGGATCGTTGTCTTTGAGACTTCAGCAATCTTCGTCACTGCATGTGTATATGGTAGGGCATCCTTTAGAACCGTTTGGGTTGCCTTGATTTTGGATATGCAGTGTTCGCCTGTATGTAGTGGCATATCATCTACAGGATAGAATTGTGCCATTGTTTGGTTGATATCATGTTCCTTGATATAGGAGTCCATGATCATATCTCGCATATTTTCTTGTGCTGTTACCAGCATTTGGAATAGATCATATTTGAGAGGTAGATTATATTTTGTGAGTACTGAAGTGCAATTTTTACAGATATAGTGTCCGTCTTCTAGCTTTTTAGGTTGATTAAAAAAACCTTTTCCTTCACTTAGACAGAAATCGCATACTTTATTTGCCATGTAAAGCCTCCTTAAATAGAAACGTTTGGTGTTACATACTTCTACTACTATCATACACGTGTTTTATATATTTCCTCAAATGAAAAGTGAAATATATGGGGTGAAATGGTGGATTATCAATGGGTTTGGTAGGTGTAAAACACCTATTGACGAGGGAGATAAAAAGGAGTATGATATCTAAGCTTAGCGATAAAACTGGCTTTACGGATGTAAAGCTTATATTTAGACTAAGGGTTGGCACACTTGGAAATGTGTGCATAAAATGAAAGGAGAAATCAACAATGCCTACAATAAACCAGTTAGTACGCAAGGGTCGTACTGATAAAGTTTACAAGTCAAAGTCCCCTGCATTAAACAGAGGCGTAAACTCACTCAAGAAGCGTACAACTAAACTCAGCAGTCCACAGAAGAGAGGTGTATGTACTCGTGTTGGTACAATGACACCTAAGAAGCCTAACTCAGCATTACGTAAGTATGCCCGTGTTCGTCTATCTAATGGACTTGAGGTAACAGCTTACATCCCAGGAATTGGACACAATCTACAGGAGCATAGCGTTGTTATGATCCGTGGTGGACGTGTTAAGGACTTACCTGGTGTACGTTACCATATCATTCGTGGCACATTAGACTGTGCTGGTGTAGCAAATCGTAATCAGAGCCGTTCTTTATACGGCGCAAAGAAGCCAAAGGCTGCTAAATAAGAGAAGGGAGAATAGAACATGCCAAGAAAAGGTTATATAGCAAAGCGTGATGTACTTCCTGATCCAATTTATAATTCTAAGTTAATTACAAAGTTGATTAACAAGATTATGATTGATGGTAAGCGTGGTACAGCTCAAACAATTTTATACGATGCCTTCGCTCAGATTGAGAAGAAGACAGGTGAGAACCCAATGGAAGTATTTGAAAAGGCACTAGGAAATGTAATGCCTCAACTAGAATTGAAGGTACGCCGTGTTGGTGGTGCTAACTTACAGGTTCCAGTTGAAGTAAGTGCTGAACGTAAACTAACATTGTCTCTACGTTGGATTGTTAATTACGCAAGATTACGCCATGAAAATACCATGGAAATGCGTCTTGCCAATGAAATTATGGATGCGGCTAACGGAACTGGTGCATCTGTAAAGAAGAAAGAAGATACTCATAAGATGGCGGAAGCGAATAAGGCATTCGCTCACTACCGTTTCTAATCGGGGAAGGAGCAATAAATGGCTAGAGAATTCCCATTAAATAAGATTCGTAATATCGGTATCATGGCTCACATCGATGCTGGTAAGACTACAACAACTGAGCGTATCCTGTACTATACAGGTAAGATTTACAAGATTGGTGAAACACATGAAGGTGCTTCCCAGATGGACTGGATGGCTCAGGAGCAGGAACGTGGTATCACTATCACTTCTGCTGCGACAACTTGCCATTGGCAAGATTGCCAAATTAACATTATCGATACTCCGGGCCACGTAGACTTCACTGCTGAAGTTGAGCGTTCCCTACGTGTATTAGATGGTGCCGTTACAGTATTAGACTCTAAGGCTGGTGTTGAACCTCAGACTGAGACAGTTTGGCGTCAGGCTACAGAGTATCGTGTACCTCGTATCGTCTTCTCTAATAAGATGGATGCGACTGGTGCTGACTTTGACATGAGCGTTGCGTCAATTGGAAGCCGTTTAGGTGCTAAGGCTGCTGCTATTCAGATGCCTATCGGTGCTGAGTCTTCATTCCGTGGAATTATTGACTTGGTAACAATGAAGCAACACATGTACACAAATGACTTGGGTACTGAAATTCAGGTAACTGATATTGATGAGCAATTCAAGGATAAAGCGAATGAAATGCACGCTGCTATGCTAGAAGCTATCGCTGACTATGATGATGAGCTCATGATGAAGGTTCTTGATGGTGAAGAGCCAACAGTTGAAGAAATCAAGGGTGCTATCCGTAAGGGTGTTATGACTTCTGAGTTCTTCCCTGTAATGTGTGGTTCTGCTTATAAGAACAAGGGTGTTCAGTTATTATTGGATGCGGTTGTAGATTATCTACCTGCTCCTACTGATATTGAAGCTATCAAGGGTACTCTTGAAGATGGCACTCCAAGTGAACGTCATCCTTCAGATGATGAACCATTTAGCGCATTGGCATTCAAGGTTGCGACTGACCCATTCGTTGGACGTCTAACATACTTCCGTGTTTACTCAGGTATCGCTACTTCTGGTAGCTATGTATTAAATGCTTCTAAGGACAAGCGTGAGCGTTTCGGACGTTTGGTTCGCATGCATGCTAACCACCGTGCTGAAATTCAAGAGGTTTATGCTGGTGATATCGCTGGTGCTGTTGGTCTAAAGAACACTACAACTGGTGATACATTATGTGATGAGGGACATCCAATTGTTCTTGAATCAATGGTTTTCCCAGAACCAGTTATCCAGATGTCTGTTGAGCCTAAGACAAAGGGTGATTCACAGAAGATGGATGAAGCTCTTGCTAAGCTTGCTGAAGAAGACCCAACATTCAGAACTTATACAGATGAAGAAACTGGACAAACAATTATCGCCGGTGTCGGTGAATTGCAGTTGGATATCATCATGGACCGTATGAGAAGAGAATTTAAGGTTGAAGCTACATCTGGAGCTCCACAGGTTGCTTATCGTGAAACAATCCGTAAAGAGGCTGAAGTACAAGGTAAGTTCGTTCGTCAGTCTGGTGGTCACGGTCAGTATGGTGATGTTTGGATTAGATTTAGTCCTAACCCAGGTAAGGGATTTGAATTTGCTGATGAAACAGTCGGTGGTTCAGTTCCTAAGGAATTCATCAAGCCAACTCAACAAGGTTTAGAAGAATCCTTGAACAATGGTTTGGTAGCAGGTTACCCAATCGTTGATATTAAAGCAGTCTTATTCGATGGTAGTTACCATGATGTCGACTCTTCTGAGCAGGCATATAAGATTGCGGCATCTCTTGCATTAAGAGAAGCAGCTAAGAAGTGCGATCCTGCAATTCTTGAGCCTATCATGGCTGTCGATGTAACAGCTCCAGCTGATTACTTAGGTGCAGTTATGGGTGATATCACGAAGCGTCGTGGACAGATTCGTGAACAGGAAGAAACAGGTAACGCAATCAAGGTTAGAGCGTTTGTTCCATTAGCTGAGATGTTCGGTTATGTTACAGATTTACGTTCCTTTACACAGGGTCGTGGAATCTATACAATGCAGATGGACCACTATGAAGAGGTTCCAAAGAACATTGCTAAGGAAATTATTGAGAAAAACGCAACTAAGTAGTAAAAAATATTGTAAATAAGTACTGTTTCTAATAAAATGGAAACAGCTTATAAAAGGTAAAAAACCAGGAGGAAAAAAATATTATGGCAAAGGAACATTTCGACCGGTCGCTTGAACACGTTAACATCGGTACTATCGGCCATGTTGACCACGGTAAAACAACTTTAACAGCGGCAATCACAAAGTATTTATCAACACACCCAGAAGATGGTAAGGCTAGATTCGAAGCTTATGACCAAATCGATGGAGCTCCAGAAGAGAAGGAGCGTGGAATCACAATCAACACTGCACACGTAGAGTACCAAACAAATACTCGTCACTATGCACACGTTGACTGCCCAGGTCACGCTGACTATGTTAAGAACATGATCACTGGTGCAGCGCAGATGGATGGTGCTATCTTAGTAGTAGCTGCTACTGATGGACCAATGCCTCAGACACGTGAACACATCTTGTTATCACGTCAGGTAGGCGTTCCTAAGATTGTTGTATTTTTAAACAAGTGCGACATGGTTGATGACCCAGAGTTAATCGACTTAGTAGAGATGGAAGTTCGCGAACTTCTTTCAGAGTATGGATTTGATGGAGATGACGCTCCTGTAATCCGTGGTTCTGCATTAAAGGCTTTGGAAGGCGATCCAAAGTGGGAACCAGCAATCAAGGAATTAATGGATGCTGTTGACTCTTATATCCCAGCTCCAGTTCATGAATTCGACAAGCCATTCATGATGGCAGTTGAAGACGTATTCACAATCACAGGTCGTGGTACAGTTGCTACTGGACGTGTAGAACGTGGTAAGTTAAACTTGAACGATGAAGTTGAAGTAGTAGGTATTAAGGACACTCGTAAGACTGTTGTTACAGGTATCGAAATGTTCCGTAAGACTCTAGACTTCGCTCAAGCTGGTGACAACATCGGTGCATTGCTTCGTGGTGTTAACCGTGAAGAAATCGAGCGTGGACAGGTATTGGCTAAGCCAGGATCTGTTACTCCACACACAGAGTTCAAGGCTCAGGTTTACGTTTTAACTAAGGAAGAAGGCGGACGTCATACACCATTCGTATCTAACTACCGTCCTCAGTTCTATTTCCGTACAACTGACGTTACTGGTGTTATCCAGTTACCAGAAGGTACAGAAATGTGCATGCCTGGCGATAACGTAGTTATGAACGTTACTCTATTAGCTCCTATCGCTGTTGAACAAGGAACTAAGTTCTCTATCCGTGAGGGTGGACGTACTGTAGGTTCTGGTTCTATCACAGAAATCGTTAAGTAATTAACTGTTTGAAAGCACTCTTCGGAGTGCTTTTTTTACGTGTATACGAAAAATTTAGTATAATGTCACGTATTGAAAGGAAGTAGTATATGTATATAGAGAAGATTCATGGTCCACAAGACGTTAAGAAATTAAATGAAGATGAGTTGGTTGAACTTGCGGATGAGATGCGTAAAGCACTTATCAAACGTGCAAGTATTCACATGGGACATGTAGGTCCTGATTTAGGTTTTATTGAACCTACAATTGCTTTGCATTATGTATTTGATTCACCAAAGGATAAGATTGTGTATGATATCTCCCATCAGACATATCCGCATAAGATGTTAACAGGTCGTAAGGATGCGTACTTATATGAGGAACATTACAACGATGTATCTGCATATAGTAATCCGAAGGAAAGTGAACATGACTATTTCGAGATTGGACATACTTCTGTATCTATCGATCTTGCTTTAGGTATGGCAAAGGCGAGAGACTTAACTGGTAAAGAAGGTAATGTCATTGCGGTGATTGGTGATGGTTCTCTATCTGGTGGTGAGGCTTTAGAGGGTCTTAATATCGCTGGTGAATTTGATCGTAATTTCATCATTGTATTCAATGACAATCAGATGTCGATTGCAGAGAATCATGGTGGTATGTATCGCAGCTTAAAGGCACTTAGAGAGTCTAATGGTACAGCTAGTGATAATCTATTTAAAGCAATGGGTTTAGATTATATCTATGTACAGAATGGAAATGAAATCCATGATTTGATTCAGGCTTTTTCTAGTGTCAAGGATAGTACAAAGCCTGTTGTTGTACATATCAATACATTGAAGGGCAAGGGTTTAAAGTTTGCTGAAAACAACAAGGAACAATGGCATTGGCATTTACCATTTCATCTTGATACAGGTGAGGTAAAACCTGAATATCAATGGGATGGTGAGAATTATAGTGATATCACTGCGAATTTTCTTTTGGCTAAGATGAAGAAGGATCCATCTGTAGTTGTGGTTACTTCTGGTGTTCCTGGTACAGCTGGATTTACACCAGCCAAAAGACAGGAAGCTGGTAAACAATTTATGGATGTAGGTATTGCGGAACAATCTGGTGTGGCAGTGGCTTCAGGTATCGCAAAGAATGGTGGTAAGCCTGTATACTTTACGGAAGCTACATTTATTCAGCGTGCGTATGACCAGATTGCACAGGATGTCTCAATCAATCATAGTCCAGTTACGATACTTGCCTTTGATGGATCGATATACGGTATGAGTGATGTAACGCATGTAGGTTTCTATGACTTAGCAATGATGTCGAATATTCCGGATGTTGTCTATCTAGCACCTGCCAGCAAGGAAGAGTATCTTGCGATGTTGGATTGGTCCATTGAACAACAGGAACATCCTGTTGTAATCCGTGTACCTGCAGTAGATGTTTGCACAGCGGATTATCCAGTGCGTACCTATTATGACAAGATTGGCAAGTTTACAGTCACCAAACAAGGTAATCGAGTAGCGATCATCGCACCTGGAACATTCTATACAATGGGACAGGAAGCTGTTCAATTACTCAGTGAGAAGTATCAAGTAAACGCAACACTCATCAATCCAGGATTTGTATCCCATATTGATGAAGAACTACTTGAGGAACTAAAGAAAGACCATCAACTTGTGGCGGTATTAGAGGATGGTGTGATTGAAGGTGGATTCTCACCTAAGATTGGTATGTATTACGCCAATAGTGATATGAAGGTACTAGCCTTCGGTTTAAAGAAAGCATTCTATGATATATATGATACAGAAGCTCTTCTTGAAGAAAATCATCTAACTCCTAAGCATATCGCAGAAGATATAATGAAGAGTTGTTTATAGTGGTGTTTACCATCAAGGTATTAAAAGTCGTTCTGTTTTAAAGGGAACGGCTTTTATTATCCTTGATGGAATACATATTTGTTAGAGTATTTGGTATACTAGAACAGTAGGATTTACTAAGGGAGAAAATAGATTAATTAGTATGAATAAAGGGATTTGGAAACGAAATTGTATCATTTTTTTAGCTATTTTATTGATGTTTGGAAGTAGATATCTTCCATCCTTTCCCGGTCTAACTGCTTCTGGTATGCAGGTATTGGGAATCTTTGCGGGAACATTACTACTATGGTTGACGGTGTCAATTGATTGGCCATCAATTCTATTGATAGGTGCCTTGGCATTTGTGCCTGAGCTGAAGTTAAGTGGGATTATCGCAGGTGCGTATGGTGGATCGACTTTTGTATTCTTGATGTTTACGTTTGTGGTGACATACGCATTATCAAAGACAAGTTATATTCGTCGCATTGCGATATCGTTTATACATTCAAAATTAGCAAGCTCTTCACCATGGATGTTTGTGATGTTGTACTTTGCAAGTATCTTAGTGATTGGATGCTTTATATCTCCAACGGTTTTATTCTTTGTGTATCTGCCTATCTTGGAGGAGATCTTTAAGATACTGGAGCTAAAGAAGGGTGATAAGCTTGCGTCTGTGATGATGATGGGGACTGTGATCATGTGTGGTATCTCTTCAGGTATGACACCTATTGCGCATGTATTCCCTATCATTGCGATGAATGCATATGCGGAGTTGTATGGTAGTGTTATTCATTATGGATCATACATGCTTATTGCGATACCAGTTGGTTTTTTGACTGCATTGGCTACGGTTGTTGTATTCCGCTTTGTATGTAGACCAGATATGAGTGCTGTTAAAAAGTTTGAAAGTAAGCACTTAGAAAAAGATAAGCGTACAACAAGAGCTGAAAGGCTTGTATTAGCTGTATTTATCTTGGTTGTATGCATGTGGGTATTACCAAGTCTTTGCATGCAAGTGGTTAAGAGTGGGGCAGTATTCAATGTATTGAAGAAAGTTGATCAATTAGGTACGGTATTTCCTCCACTTGTTGGTATCGTGTTATTGTCGGTGTTAACGGATGAGGGTAAGCCTTTGTTAAGCTTTGGTGAGGCAATGAGTAAGGGTGTCTCTTGGCCTTCTTTGATTATGTGTGCTGGTACGACTGCCCTTGGGGCAGCGATCACCAATGGTGATGTTGGGGTAACTGCTTGGATTTCTTCTGGTTTATCTCCGATTACTTCAAATTTGCCGGTGATGGTGATGGTATTGATATTTGTTTTGTGGGCAGCGATTCAAACAAATCTATCGAGTAATATGGTAACAGCGACGGTTGTATCTGCGGCTGTATTGTTGGTAACGGCAAATTTGAATACAGTGAATGTCGGAGTATTAATTGTGTTAATCGGCATGATGTCGGCGTTTGCGTTTGCAACACCTCCTGCAATGCCGTGCGTAGCAATCGCTGTATCAAGTGGTTGGACGGATACGAAGCAAATGTTGATATATGGGTTTATCATTATGGTATTAGCGACGATGATCGCTACATTTGTAGGGTATCCGTTAGGTAGCATTATTATGTAATTAAAAGGTCATGCATGAATGTGTATGACTTTTTAATTAGAATGCATGCATGTCAAAATGAAAATAATTGAATACGTTTTCATAAATAATTTATTTTTATGTGAAAACACTAACGATTTATATTGACTTACTATATATTGATAGTTATTATCAATAATGTACAAAAAATGTTGGATGGAGGGTTAAAGGAAAATGAAAAAGATTCTAACAACAATGTGTGCTGTTGCGATGCTGGCAGGTTGCACAGGTAACACAAAGAAGGCATCTGAAAGTGCAGCTTCTACAGCTGAGGAAGCTTCTAGTTTGAAGGTTGGTGTAGGTTCTGTAACATCTGTTGAGAACACACCAAAAGAAGGTGAAGATACAACTGCTGAATTTGATACAACAGTAGCTTCTGTTGTATTGGAAGGTGATGTAATCAAGGCTGTTTATTTTGATGTAGCACAAGATAAAGCAAAGTATGATGCAATGGGTCATGTTACTTCTGATAACACAAGCGCTATGACAAAGAAGGAGCTTGGCGATGACTATGGCATGAAGAAGGCTTCTAAGATTGGCAAAGAGTGGTATGAGCAAATTGAAGCTTTAGAGAACTGGGCTACTGGCAAGACAGTTGATGAAGTTTTAGGTATGAAGACAAATGAAAAGGGTGGCACTGAAGATGAAGACCTTATGACAGGTTGCACAATCGGTGTTGGTTCTTTCCAAAAAGCTTTAGAAAAGGCTGCTAATAACGCTGTTGAAGCTAAGGATGTAGCTTCTGTAGGTACATCTGTAGTTACTACATTCAATAATAAGGATGCTAGTGCTGATAAGAGTGGACAAATTCAAGCAAATACAACATATGGTGTTGTAGCTGTTGATAAGGATGGCAAGGTAGTATTAACATTAACTGACGTTGCTCAAAACGCTGTTAAGTTCACAGCTACTGGTGAATTAGATGGTGAAGCAGAAGCTGTTCCTACTAAGTTTGAAAAGAAGGATGACTACGGTATGAAGAAGGCTTCTAAGATTGGCAAAGAATGGTATGAACAAAACCAGGCTTTCGATGATTGGACAGTAGGTAAGACTGCTGATGAAGTTTCTGGTATGAAAGTGAATGATAAAGGTTCTACTGCTGATGAAGATCTAATGACAGGTTGCACAATCGGCGTAACTGGATTACAGAAGGTTGTTGTTGCAGCTATCAATTCTGCTAAAGCAGTTAAATAAATGTATCATATTTCGATCAATTAGGCTTGATCCTTAAGGGTAAGGATCAGGCCTTTTTATGTCTATGGTATAATGGTTTGCAGGAGATTATATGGAAGAATTACGTCGTAGTATTGTATTAAAAGTGTTATTAACAGTGTTATCTGGAATTGTATTGATGGTGGTATCTTCGTACCTGATGTTTTTATGTAACTTTAATATCTTATCGGTAAATGGGATACTTAGTTTGATTGTTGTCAGTACATTGCCACAACTTTGGATATCGTTGCGGAAGTATCAGATTCCTACGTTGTATATATCTTTGGGTATGATTGTCATATCTTTTGTATTATCCATGGTATATGCAGGTGTCATCGGAAATTCTGTATCTCAGTTTAATGGACAGGTATCGATGTTTCAGACTGTGATGTTCTATTTGATGGAAGTGCATTTGGTTGTATTGGCTGTGACGTTAATTATAAATTTTATTCTTGTGAAGCGTAAATAATGGTAGGTGAGCAGAATGAGCGTGATGAGTCGTTGGGGTAAAAATGTGAATCTGAAGCATCCTTTGCAGGAGTATCCTCGTATGCAGTTGCAGAGGGGTAGTTATACGAATTTAAATGGTCGTTGGGAGTATCAGATTTGTGAGAATGGTGTTGTACCCAGTGACAGTGCATGGAAGCCTATCAATGTGCCTTTTCCTTTGGGTAGTGCCCTATCGGGGAGTGATGAGCAGTTATTACCTGGGAAAGTTTTGTGGTATAAGAAGCAGTTTTCGTATAAGCCTGGGGAGTATCATACACACTTGAATTTTGAGGCGGTTGATCAAGAGTGTATTGTCTATCTCAATGGGATTGAGGTTGGTAGACACATCGGTGGTTATGATGCGTTTAGTATTGATATCTCTAGTTATGTGAAGTATCAGAATGCTTTGTTAGTGAAGTGCATGGATTTGAGTGATTCTGGTGAATATGCCTATGGGAAACAGCGTATTAAGCATGGTGGCATGTGGTATACGCCTATGGCTGGTATATGGCAGACTGTGTGGTTGGAAGATGTTCCTTTACATGGGGTGGATAGTTTGCGTATTACACCGAATTATGATCGTGGTACGGTGTATTTTGAGATGGAAGGGAATTTCAATCACGCAACGATTACGATTAGTGCTGCTGGTGAGATGATCTATCATGAAACGACTGCGAGTATGCGCCATGAAGTGCAGATTGATAACGTGCATGCATGGACCTTGGATGATCCGTTTTTGTATGATGTGTATATTGAAACGGAAGATGATATTGTAAAGAGTTATTTTGGTATGCGTCTTTTCTCTTGTGAGAAGGATTCACAGGGGTATCCGCGTTTTTGCTTGAATCATGAACCACTGTTTTTATCTGGTGTTTTGGATCAGGGTTATACACCAGAGGGAAACCTGACATATCCTGATGATGAGATGATGGTATATGACATCAATAAGGTGAAAGAGTTGGGCTTTAATATGATACGCAAGCATGTCAAGGTGGAATCTAGACGTTGGTATTATCATGCGGATAGACTGGGTATGCTTGTAATGCAAGATATGCCAAATGGTGGTCATCCTAGTAAGTTAACGACTTTGTATTTACCGCATTTGAATATTACGAGTTTATCGGATGTAAATCGTAAGCATCTTGGTCGTAGTGATGAGTGGGATAAGAAGGTTTATTATGATGAGTTGGATGCGATGATCAACCAGTTATATAATGTTGTTTCTATCTTTGCCTGGGTACCTTTCAATGAGGGCTGGGGTCAATTTGATAGTGTGAAAGTAACGAAGCATATCCAACGTATGGACTTAACGCGTTTTGTGGATAGTGCAAGTGGTTGGCATGATCAGGGTGCTGGTGATTTCTATAGTCGACATGTGTATTTCCATACGTATCGCAATCCGAAGAATCAAAAGAAGCGTATGGCGATTTTATCGGAGTTTGGGGGATATTCGTATCTTGAAAAGGGTCATAGTCTTGCCAAAAAGCTTTATGGTTACAAAAAGTTTACAGATAAGATACACTTAAACTCAGCAATCCGTCAGTTGTATGAGGATAGTATTATCAGTAATATCCCAAGGGGACTTACTGCCTGTGTCTTTACGCAGCTTACGGATGTAGAAGATGAATGCAACGGGATTATGAGTGCTGATCGTGAAGTTGTTAAGCTTGATGGGAAGCGTATACGTAATTTGAATCATCGTTGTATGAGGAGGATGAAGAGATGAATAATCAGATTGTTATCGCGGAGGCGATGAATGGAAATGTAAGAATCCATGCGGTGGATTCTACTGATATCGTACAGGAAGCCACAACGCTACATCATTGTTTGGCTACCTCAGCAGCAGCTTTAGGTAGAACGTTAACAGTGACAAGTATCATGGGTAGTGATTTGAAGAATGCAAATGAGAAAGTAACTTGTATCTTCAATGGTCATGGCCCTGCTGGTACCGTGTTAGCCCAAGCGGATGGTAGTGGGAATGTGAAGGGTTTTATTGGTGATCCGTCTATCTATCTTGTACGCTCGGATGGTCATCTGGATGTCGGTAAGGCTATTGGTACAAATGGTACTTTAACAGTGACACGTGATATGGGTCTTAAGGAGCCTTTTACGGGTATGGTGAATATTCGTACTGGTGAGGTTGGCGATGATTTTGCGTATTATTATGCGGTATCTGAACAGACTCCTTCTGTTGTTAATGTAGGTGTGTTGGTCAATCCTGATGGTTCTATCTTGGCTGCTGGTGGATTGATTATGCAGTTGTTTCCAAATGCTTCGGAGGATGTCGTTGAGGCTTGTGAACTACTTGCAAGAAAGATGAGACCAATGTCAACGATGATCAGTGAAGGTCACACAGTTGAAGATATCATCCATGAATACTTTGAGGATGCCAACATTCTTGAGCATAAGGATGTACGTTGGTATTGTGGTTGTACGCATGATCACTACAAGGAAGCTTTATCTACACTAGCAGATCATGACTTGCAGGAGATGTTTGATGATGGCAAGGGTGCCGAGATTCATTGTCAATACTGCAACAAGGAATATCATTTTTCACCGGATGAGTTAAAGGAAGTGCTGGAGACGAAGAAGCGTGATTAAGATAGGTAATGTTGAGCTAAAGAATCAGATTGTGGCTGCACCATTGGCCGGTATCTCTAATCCTGTCTATCGTGAAATCATGCATGCATATGGAGCAGGGCTTGTTGTCAGTGAGATGATCAGTGATAAAGCTTTACATTTCCATAACGCAAAGACACAGGATATGTGTCGAGTCAGTGAGAATGAACATCCAGTTGCTTTACAGTTGTTTGGTAGTGATCCTGTAACGATGGCAGAAGCCAGTGATTATCTAACGAAGAATACAAACTGTGATATCATCGATATCAACATGGGTTGTCCTGTACAAAAGGTGGTAAAGGCACATTCTGGTAGTTATTTGATGCAAACACCAGAAGTTGCGTATGATGTGATGAAAGCTGTTGTAGATCATACGGATCGACCAGTTACCGTTAAGATGCGTGCTGGTTGGGATATTGATCATATCAACTGTACACAGATTGCTAAGCTTGCACAAAAGGCTGGTGTAAGTGCAGTGGCTGTACATGGTAGAACACGTGGGCAACAATATACAGGACATTCTAATAATGCATATATCAAAGCAGTAAAGGATGCAGTGAATATCCCTGTGATTGGTAATGGTGACATTCGGACACCAGAAGATGCTAAACGTATGTTAGAGGAAACAAACTGTGATGCAATCATGATTGGGCGTGGACTTTTAGGAAGACCATTCTTCTTACAGGAAGTAGATGCATATCTGAATGGTGGTACTTATGTAGAACCTGATTATAATGAGAAGTTGGATCTTGCATATCACTATGCAGAAAAGCTCTGTGAGTATGAAGGTGAAAGGAATGGCATTTGTATGATGCGTGGCATGGCTGGTTGGTATATTACAGGCTTACCACATGCTTCAGAGTATAAGAATCGTTTATCTTCTATCTCTTCTCTTCATGAGATGAAGGAAATTATCGAAGAATATCGTTTATTAATTAAGAACTTTATGGAGAAACAATAGCCATAGAGTTCTTTTTATGCATGCATAAAAAAGCCCTGTTTTTATACAGGGCCAAACATTCATGTCGAAAGATAAGAGGGGTTAGTTTCCTTCAACGGCGTTTGTACTTTCGGATAGATCTTCTGTTAGATTTAACTTACCAAAGTCAGAATCTGTTGGAAGAACTAAATCAAATTCAGAAATAGCGTTCATCTTGAATGTAAATTCATCAGCGCTTAGTCCTAAGATATGTCCACCATGTGTCTTATCATCTGATAAGAAGTGGAAGTGCCAACCTGGGAGGTTGATACCTTCTACATAATCAGGGCAGTAGATTGCGATAATCTGTCCTTTTTCATTTTCATAGTGATATTCTCTTTGTTCGCAAGCTGCTTCAGCAAGTGTAGGATATGGCTTTGCGCACTTGTAGCAGCTACGTACATGCATCTTAGAGAACTTTGCATGTGCTAAGAACATGTAGAAGATATTCTTGTTTTGATCAACGATAGGTTGTAGCTTTGCCTTTAGTGTCTTAATATCTTCAATATTTGTGATTGTCTGCTCCTTTACAGAGTGATCAAACTTAGTAACTGTAGAGAATGCTAATGTATCTGTATCAGCCATCTTAACAACTGTTCCATCAGCAGTTCCCTTATAAGCGACACCATCAACAATTAATGCTTCGCCATCAAGTCCTTCATATGTACCGATGCCTGTGTCGCAATCACTTAGTAAATCCTTTACTGTCATTGCGCCATTAAAATCACCTAACATTAATGCGTTTAATGTAGAAACCTGTAAAACCTTTTGCATAATAACTTTTTTCCTTCTTTCTTTTCTTTATTTCGCCATGTTGTCTGCTGGATGTCTTTGTAATTCAGCTTTAACAAGGAATGGTGCTGTAACGTTTGTAATTGCTAGTACGAATGCTAAGATTGCGATTGTTGATGAAACGAATGGTTCAAATGCTGCGTTACTTGAAGCAGCCATTGCAGGAATAGCAAGTGCAACACCTGCAAGAGAAGCTGAAGCAACACTGATATATCCTGGACGATGTAGAATGTTACGTTCTACGAAATAAGATGGGCCAATAACAATAATGCAGTATGCAATACTTAATAAGATACCTTGTGGAATCATACCTAGTGCTTTGAATAAGTTGATTGTAGAACCAAATTCAAATCCTAAGAATGGTAAGATTGTTGCATTACCACCAGCAAATACTTTACGAATATCTGCATCAAGACTACCGAGAATCATACCTAAGATGAATGGAATCAATAATGCGATAATCTGCATAACCTGAGCGATACCAAATCCAGATGTTCCATAGAAACCTAAGAATAAGATTGGCAATAGAGGCATTGAGCAAATCAACATGATACCAAATCCAGCCTTATCAGCTTCATCGCCGAATGGAGAAATAATACCCATATATAGTGCAGCGTTAGCACTTGTGATTGCACATGCAACGGCCAGGAATGGAATACCGAATACACCTTCAAATCCAAATAATACATAGTATAGTGCACATAATGCATATGCAACTACAAGACGAACAATAATAAGTGGAACACTTCTACCAAGTGCAGATTTCAAATCTGAAACCTTAACACCAGTACCTGTAAAGAATAACATCAAACCAATGATCAACATCTGACCAGAGGATGAGAACATATCCTTCATAGGATTTCCTAATACAGCCCAGATATCTACATTGAAGATTCCTTGACCAATTGTGGTGATGATTGCACCAATAATTAACGGAACAAGCATTGTTCCTGCTGGAACCTTCTGTAAGGATTTCCAGATGTTAACGTTCTTTTTTTCTTCTGACATAACTATCTCCTTTAAAAAAACGTAATCAATATATAACTTTTTATTTGATAATGAACCGTTCTGAACATATAATAGTGAGTATTCTTTTTGTGCTATCAGCATAATTGGAGGTGTGGATGGATATTTCAAAATTAGTGGATGCGTTTTTAACTGGTGTTAACCTAGATGGACTGGTAAAAATATCATCAATATTATTAAAATGCCCAATATTAATATTAGATGATGCCTTTCATGTAATTTCTTATTATAAGTCAGAAGGCTTTCAGGATATCCCTTTTGATTCAACAATAGAGAGTAAAAATATTACCTACGAAGTTGTACGTAATTTAAACTGGCAACCAAATTTAAAGAAGCCAGTATTTTTGACAATTGAAGAAAGCCCGTGGAGACGTAGAGTCTCCACGCTAAGAGCAGAACATAAAAATATCGGTTATTTATTTTGTGTAGATGCGGAAGACCATCTAGAACAAGTAAGTGATGATGATATGAATAAGATTGAAATGATTTTGGCAAAACAATACTTAGCTCAGATTGAAAATCAATTTCTTTCGAAGAATACAGAAGAAGAGATTTTGACACACTTATTAGATGGGGATTATCAGAATCCTGCTTTATTTAAACTACAAATAACGAACACGTGGCTTGAACAGATGGATCAAGGACATCTTGTACTTATTGATGTATCAAATAGAACGAATCTACAGATGTCATATCGTTCATTAGACGCAAAGTTAGAAACTACTTTAGCAGAATCACGTCCATTCTTATATCAGAAGAATGTTTTGCTGTTTGTACATAAAAAAAGACAAGTCGAAATACTTGAGAATATTGCGAAAGAGTTTCAAGTATTTGTCGTTATCTCTAGTGTTATAAAAGATATCTATGAGTTACCTAAGATATATAAACAAATTTTAGAGGTTACGTCATTATTACAAAATAAGACTTTCTCAGCTAAAGTATTCTATACAGAAGGATATCGTTTGCGTATGATGTTGGATCAGGTGAAAAGTCGGTTTGATTTAGTACCTGATGTATATAAAAGAATGTACGAGTATGATAAAGAAAATCATACAGTATATTGCGAAACACTATATTATTATGAATTAAAAAATCATTCAGTTATTGAAACTGCACAAGAGTTATTTACGCATCGGAATACAGTTGTTTATCGTCTAAGAAAAATCAAAGATATGTTTCATATAGATGACGCCCATGAGAGTGAAAAATTAATTCGTTTAATTAGCTTGGGTCTATGTTTAATTAAAATGAATCAAGATGATATTGTTCTAGATAATATGCATGCGAGTGATATATTCGGAAAGTAAATTAAGATAATATTTGTTATTGCAATTTATATAGAAGCAAAGAATTATGTTATTACTGTTCTTGCGCAAGCGGATGGTAGTGGAAATGTGAAGGGTTTTATTGGAGATCCTGCAATCTATCTTGTGCGTGGGGATGGGCATTTGGATGTAGGCAAAGCAATTGGTACAAATGGCACATTAACAGTGACGCCAGATATGGGTCTAAAAGATCCTTTCTCTGGTATGGTGAATATTCAGACAGGTGAAGTTGGCGATGACTTTGCGTATTACTATGCAGTCTCTGAACAGACTCCTTCTGTTGTTAATGTAGGTGTGTTGGTCAATCCTGATGGTTCTATCTTGGCTGCTGGTGGATTTATCTTACAGTTACTTCCAAACGCAACGGAGGAAGTCATCAGCGCATGCGAAGCGGTTGCCGCAAAGATGAAACCAGTATCCACATTGATTAGTGAAGGAAAGTCAATTGAAGACATGATTCATATGTATTTCGAAGATGCGAATATCTTGGAATATAAGGGTATTCGTTGGTATTGCGGTTGTTCACATGAACACTATAAGGATGCGCTCGCAACGCTTTCTGACCATGACTTACAAGAAATGATTGATGATGGTAAGGGTGCAGATATCCATTGCCAATACTGTAATAAAGAATATAAATTTACACCAGAAGAATTAAAAGAAGTATTGGAGTTAAAGGAACGTGGTTAAGATTGGAAATATAGAATTACGGAATCAAATTGTCGCAGCACCTTTAGCTGGAATTTCTAATCCGGTCTATCGTGAAATCATGCATGATTATGGAGCAGGGCTTGTTGTCAGTGAGATGATCAGTGATAAAGCTTTACATTTCCATAACGCAAAGACACAGGATATGTGTCGAGTCAGTGAGAATGAACATCCAGTTGCTCTACAGTTGTTTGGTAGTGATCCTGTAACGATGGCAGAAGCCAGTGATTATCTAACGAAGAATACAAACTGTGATATCATTGATATCAACATAAAGTCTACAGAAAAGAATTATCTGAACATGGAATTATTCAATCAATGTCACGAAAAGGAAACTGCTATGATAACTGTAATATGGATATGAGAAAGATTTTAAATCATTCGAAGAGTATACAGCTGCAGTAGAAGAATTCAGGCAAAAACAAAATGGATGACACCTGTGCAATACAGGATGGCATCCATGTGTTCAGCCTAGTTCAAATATGTGTCCAGGATTCTGGGTACATATCACATTCGGATCTTTGTTTATGTTATTTGGCTTCTTGTACGTATTTAGCCATTTCTTTTCCTGCAAGTGAGCCTGAGGATAGGGATGTACCAAATGCGGCTCCTTCGTTATCGTAGTATGGTGTTGTGAAGGCACTACCTGCATCGACA